>JAIEQO010000420.1 GCA_019747655.1 Gemmataceae bacterium
ATCACGGCCGGTCCCCGGCGGAGATCGGGAATCCTGCCGAGGACAGAATAGACACCATCACCCGGATCGTGAATGATTTCGGGGGGACCCCCTCCCCCCTTCTTTTTGTCGATCCGGTGGCTGTCTGCCGAACTCGAATTGCCGGAACGAGTTACTACCGCCTGGCGGCGGCCCGGGACACGACCGGGCTGCTGTATTTCCCACTCGTTCTTCGTACAACTCCCGACTCCGCCATCGCTTCCGACGTCTACCAATTAATCCCGTATCATGCATCAATTCTCCCCGGCTTCCGCGACGCCTGGTACTAACGGGTCCGATCCGGGATCGGATGCAACTGTACATTTATACCTTACACTCCCGATCGGGCCTGTCAAACCCGCCACGGCATTTTTCTCTGTTCCGACGGCCGGGCGGCATGGGTGCTGCATTCTCACACCGGTGTCCGTCGCCCGTACTCCGGAGAGACGAATAATGACCAACGCGAGCAACATCCGCGAGCACATGAAGGTGGTCGGGTCGTGCGGGAACGCCGTCGGGACGGTGGACCACGTCGAGGGCGACCAGATCAAACTGACCAAGAACGATCCGCAGGCCGGCGGTCAGCACCACTTCATCCCGGTGGCCTGGGTCGCCTCGGTCGGTTCCGAGGTGAAGCTGACCAAGAACCACATGGACGCGATGAAGGAGTGGCGGACCGAGCCGACCGCCGCCATGTGACGGCCGGAATGTGAACCCGACGGCCCGGTCCGGGTTTCGGACCGGGCCGCTTCATTTCCCGCCGCCGGCCGGGTAGACTCGGGGTATCACCCCTCGGAGGTCCGGCCGATGTCGATTCCCTTCTTGCCCAGCCGCCGCCAGTTCCACTACCTGGCCGGGTTCGGGCTCGTCACCGGAATCGGGTACGAACTCCACCGCGGGGTGCGGCGAGTCCACGAGGCCGCGGCCCGGTGTAGCACACAAGGCAGGCTCTGCCAGTTGGGTGTCGCCCTCCACAACTACGCCGATACCTACGGCCACTTCCCGCCGGCCTACGTCCTCGGGCCGGACGGCCGGCCCTGGCACAGTTGGCGGGTGCTGGTCCTGCCGTACATCGAGCAAGACCCGCTGTTCAAGGAGTACCGGTTCGACGAGCCGTGGGACGGGCCGAACAACCGCCGACTGGCGGACCCGATACCGACAGGCTACACCCTCGACAGACGGGACCGGCCGGGGGTGACGACGACCGATTACCTCGCGGTGGTCGGGCCGCGGACCATGTGGCCCGGGCCGGTCGGCCGGCGGCACCGGGAGATCACCTCCCCGCCGGAGTCAACGATCCTACTCGCCGAGAACCACGGCCTCGACATCCCCTGGATGGAGCCACGGGACCTGGACTTCGCCTCGATGAGCTTCGAGTATAACCACCCGGAGGGCGTCAGCAGCCGGCTGCCCAACCCGACCGTGGCGATGGCCGACGGCAGCGTCCGCTCCCTCGACCGCTGGGAGCCGGACGACCTCCGGACTATGCTGACGGCCACAGACGGCAAGCAGGTGCCGGCCGACGACCGCAAGCCGGCACCGGCGGTGCCGGCGCGGTTCCCGCCCGACATCCCGCTCCGGGAGAAATGGTAACCGGCGTCACACCGCCCCGAGGCCGGGGCCGTTCAAGAGGGCCGTGTTCATCGTCCCGTCGCGGATGGTGAAGACGCCGGGGAACCGGTCGTCCCAGCCGGCGTTCGCGGCCGGGCAGTACTGCCGGCCGTTCGACTCGATCGCGGCAACGCCGGGGACGTGGGCCGCCAGCCCGGCCGAGTGGACGAGCGACGCCCCCACGCAGGTCAGGTCCTGGACGCAGCGGAACAGCCCGTACTTCTGGGCCGCGGCCGCCAGCAGGAGCGACTGCGTCTGACCCTTGCACGCCTTGAACGCCACCCCGGTGTAGCCCATCTCCCGGGCCAGCCGCAGGCTCCCCAGGTCGACCAGCGACTCGTCGATGACCACCGGCTTGAGCTTCGCGGCCTCGTGCATCACGTTCCCGCGGTCGGCGGCGAGGTCGCGGGCCGTCGGCTGCTCGACGTACTGCACCCGGTCGTACCCGGCCGGCGAGCGGTCGCGGAGCTGCCGCAGGAACTCCAGCAGGTAGCCGACATCCCGGCACCGCTCGTTGAAGTCGAGCGAGTACCGCCAGCCGGCTTCCGCGGGCCTGGTCTCCTCGGCCACGGCGTTCACCCGGACGACCCGGTCCACGTCCCAGCCGAGGTCGTCGCCGTTCAGTTTCACCTTGAGGTGGGTCAGGCCGTCGCGGGCGATCCACCCGCCGAGGTGTTCGGGCAGCCCGTCGCCGACCGGGTTCGCCATGTCGGTCGGGGTGAGCGGGTCGAGCGCCCCGACGAGGTGGTACAGCGGCATCCGTGGTTGTGGGCTCGCCGACACGTACCGGTCGAGCCGGTCGCCGGCGAACTCCGGCCCGAGGTAGTGGCCGAGGTCGTGTTCGACGAACTCCGGGCCGTAGGTCCGGTAGCAGTTGAGCCCGTGGAGCTTGCCGTAGGCGTCGTGCAGGGCGGCGTCGAACGCCGACGCGACGACCAGGACCGCCAGCACCGGGACGTGCTCGGCCCAGCCGTGCAGCTTCGGGTAGATGTCCCGCTCGGCCAGGACGTGCGGCTCGAGGGCGTGGGTGATGTCGAGCGGGTGGCCGGCCCCGCGGAACGAGCCGTACAAGAGGGCCGTCCGGGACGCGGTCCACTTCATTGCGTCGAGGGTGTCGTCGTAGGTGAGGCCCCGCGTCGGCCACGCCCAGACGTTCCCCAGCGGCATCGACCCGAACCCCTCGGCCGTCCTCCCGTTTCTGCCCTCGACGGTCAGGGTGACGTTCAGGAGTGTGACGCGGTCGAGGGCGACGCCGCCGAACTTGATCGGGGTACGGTACAGGTAGTCGGCGGTATCGAACGACACGTCGGCGACGCGAACGGCGGTCGGCAGCATACCCTACAGAGTATGACCCCGCCCGACTGGCAACTGCCGCCCGGCGTCGACCGCGGCCTGTGGGACTACCTGCACGCGGCCGACATGGTCGCCGGGTACGACACCCAGATGGCCGCGTCGCCGCTGGCCGCGGCCGACATCAAGTTCTGCGAAGCCTGGTTCACGCCGCCAGGCCGGCTGCTCGACCTGGGCTGTGGCACCGGCCGGCTCTGCCGGCACTTCGCGGCGAAGGGGTACGAGTGCGTCGGGGTCGACCTGTCGGACGAGATGCTGGCGAAGGCCCGAGAGGCGTCGCCCGGTTCGATGTTCGTGAACGCCAACCTCGTCGACCTTCACGACTTCGCGGACGGCTCGTTCGACTACGCGGCCTGTCTCTTCAGCACGCTCGGGATGGTCCGAGGGGCCGACAACCGGGCGAAGGTGGTGGCCAACGCCTTCCGGCTGCTCAAGCCCGGCGGGCGGTTCGTCCTACACGTCCACAACCGCTACTTCATCGGGCTGGGCGTCCGGCGGCTGGCGGGCCAGTTCTGGCGTGGACTGCTTGAACGGTCCGACGCGGGCGACGTGACTATGTCCCAAGCCTACGGCGGCGCGCCGCTGACGCTCCACCACTTCACCCGGCGGGAGGCGGTCGGGCTGCTCACCGGGGCGGGGTTCGCGGTACGGGAGGTGCTGCCGGTCGGCACCGACGGCCGGCCGGCGAAGGGGCGGGCGACTTACGGCTACCTGCTTCTGGGCAAACGGTAGCGGACCAGGGGTGACAACCCCTGGTCCGTGACGAGCTACTCCCCCAACAACTGCCGCAGCACCTCGTCCGGGGCCGGCTCGTAGCTGTGCGGCTCCAGGGCCGCGGCCGCCCGGCCCTGGCTCAGGCTCCGCACCTCGTTCGCGTAGGTGAACAGCTTCTCCAGCGGCACGAACGCCGTCACCTCGAACACGCCCCCGGTCGCGTCCGACTCCTGGCTGTCGATCACCCCGCGGCGGGACAGCAGGTCGCCGGTGATGTTCCCGAAGAACTCCTTCGGCGTCGTCACCGTCACCTTCATGATCGGTTCGAGCAACTGCACGTTGTCCCGGGTGGCCTCCCGGTACGCCTGGACGGCGGCGGCGGTGAACGACTCCTCGGTCGACAGTTGCGGGTCGAACCCGGCGTCGGTGATCGTCGCCTGGGCGTTCATCATCGGGTAGCCGAGTTCCCCGGTCTGGAGGGCCTCGGTCAGGGTCCGCTCGGCGGCCGCCAGGAACGCAACCGGGGTCGGGTTCTCGCCGGAGACGCCGTTGCGGACCGTGACCGGCCGGTCGGTCTTGAAGTTGGTGAACGACACCCGGAGCTTGGCGAAGGCCGGCTTCTCCCCGAGCCGCGTCACCTCGGCCTCGACCGTCTTCCCGGCCTTCAGCCTCTCCCGGAAACTGACCCGCGGCTTGCCGACCCGGACCTTGAGCCGGAAGTCGCGTTCGAGCCGGTGCCGCTTGACCTCCAGGTGCAGGGTGCCCATGCCCCGCATCAGGGTCTGGCCGGTGTCCTTGTCGGCCTTCACCTTGAACGTCGGGTCTTCGAGCTGCAACACCCCGAGGGCCAGGGCCAGCTTATCCTTGTCGGCCCCGCTGTCCGGCTCGATCGACTGGCTGACCACCGCCTCGGCGAAGGTGATCGCCTCCAGGAGGATCGGGTGCTGGGTGTCGCAGATGGTGTCGCCGGTGACGGTGTCCTTCAGCCCGACCACGCAGACGATGTCGCCGGCCGGGCCGGACTCGACCTCCTCCAACCCCCGGGCCGGGTCGGCGTGGACGTGGAACAGCTTGGCCACGTTCTCCTTCACGTCCTTCCCGGCGTTCAGGGCCCGGGTGTTCGGCTTGAGGACGCCGGAGTAGACGCGGACGAAGAAGCGGTGGCCGTTCGGGTGCCAGGAGGCCTTGAACACCAGCCCAGAGAACGGCTCCTTCGGGTCCGGCTTGCGGCGCTCCTCCTTCTTCGAGCCCTTCGGGTTCGTCCCCGTCACCGGCGGGCGGTCGAGCGGGCTGGGCAGGTAGTGGGTGACGGCGTCGAGCAGCGGCTGGATGCCGATGTGCTCCCGGCCCGAGCCGCTGAGGACGGGGTAGATGATCCGGGCCAGGCACTGCTCGCGGACGAGCTGGCGGACCTTGGCCGGGTCGGGGTCCTGGCCTTCGAGGACGGCCGAGGTGATGAGATCCTTGTCGTCGTGCTGGGTGAGCACGTCGAACAGCAGTTCGCGGTACTTCTTGGCGTCGGCGGCCGACTCGTCGGGGATGTCGGCGGTGCGGACCGTCTTGCCGAGGTCGCCGGCGTCGAAGAACCGGGCCTTCATGTCGATCAGGTCGATCACCCCGGCGAACGGCCGGGGGCTGTCGGCCGCCCCGCCGGCCCCGATCGGGATGACGACCGGGACCGGCCGGCCGTCGGCCGCGTAGTCGCGGGTGAGCCGGTGGTGGATGCTCTCCAGCGTCTTGGCGAAGTCGGCCCCGACCACGTCCATCTTGTTGACGAACACCAGCCGGGGGACGCCGTACTTGTTGGCCTGCCGCCAGACGGTCTCGGACTGCGCCTCGACGCCCTTCTGGCCGTCGAACACGACCACCGCCCCGTCGAGCACCCGGAGCGACCGCTCGACCTCGGCGGTGAAGTCGACGTGGCCGGGGGTGTCGATCAGGTTGACGGTGTGGCCCCGCCACCCGAACGGGACGCAGGCCGAATAGATGGTGATGCCCCGCTCCTGCTCCTCCTCGTCGTAGTCCGTCTTCGTGGTGCCCTCGTCCACCCCGCCGAGCTTGTGCAGGGCGCCGGAGTAGAAGAGGATGTGCTCGGTGGTGGTCGTCTTGCCGGCGTCGATGTGGGCGATCACGCCGATGTTGCGGACCAGGGCCAGGTCCGCCGTGCCCGCGCTCTTCGCCATGACATCACCAGTGGGCAGTGGGCGGTGGACAGTAGGCAGTTTACGGACGGGGCCCAGGTACAAAAGGAAAGTGGCCAGGGGGCAATGCCGGGTTCGGCACCGCCCACTGACCACTGCCCACCGCCCACTGCCCGGCTACCAGGCGAAGTGGCTGAACGCCTTGTTGGCCTCGGCCATCTTGATCGTCTGCTCCCGCTTGCTGATGGCCTCGCCCTGCCTTTGGAAGGCGGCCATCAGCTCCTCGGCGAGCCGCAGGTAGGTCGGGCGGCCGGACTTGGCCCGGATGGCGGCGATGATCCAGCGGATGGCCAGGCTCTCGGCCCGCTTGGCCTTGACCTGCATCGGGACCTGGTAGTTGGCCCCGCCGACCCGCCGGCTGCGGACCTCCAGCGACGGCTTGACGTTGTTCACCGCGTCGGTGAACACCTGGACCGGCTCGACGTCCTTGAGCCGGTTCTTGATCTGGTCCATGGCGTCGTAGAAGACGCGGGTGGCCGTCGCCTTCTTGCCGTCCCGCATCAGGCAGTTGATGAACTTGCTGACCAACAGCGAGTTGTACCGGACGTCCGGGACGAGCTTGGTGTAGCTGGCGGTCCGCGCTTTCGAGCCCATGGTTCAGTTTCGAGTTTGGAGTTTCGAGTTTCGAGTCAGAACCATCCGAGTTCCGGGTCCGAACCCGAGCGGGCGTCCCCCCACTCGAAACTTCAAACTCGAAACTCGAAACTGCTACTTCCCTTCCTTCTTGGCCCCGTACTTCGACCGGGCCTGCTTCCGGTCGGCCACCCCCTGGGCGTCGAGGACGCCGCGGACGATGTGGTACCGGACGCCCGGCAGGTCGCGGACCCGGCCGCCCCGGACGAGCACGATCGAGTGCTCCTGGAGGTTGTGGCCCTCGCCGGGGATGTACGCCGTCACCTCGACCCCGGTGGACAGCCGGACCCGGGCCACCTTCCGCAGCGCCGAGTTCGGCTTCTTCGGGGTCATCGTCTTGACGACCGTGCAAACCCCCCGCTTCTGCGGGCAGCCCTGCATGGCCGGGTGTTTCGGCTTCGACCGCTGCGGCTGCCGCGGCTGGCGGACCAACTGGTTGATCGTCGGCATTCGGTCCTCGGCTCCGGGGTCCGGCCGGCACGCACGCCCGCCCGGGCCCTCACGAGAGGGTTCAGCTATTGAAGCACAACCGCCCCCCGGCGGCCAGGGGGCGGCGTGGTTTTCCGGTGGCACAGGCAGGGATGCCCGTGCCGCCTAACCCGCGGTCACGGCCGTGTCCGGGACGGCCCCGTCGGCCGGCGGGGCGTACCCGTCGGCCCCGGGCAGGTTGATCCGGACCTCGGCCTCGTGGTGGGTCTTGAACCCGGTCCCGGCCGGGATCAGGTGCCCGAGGATGACGTTCTCCTTCAGCCCGACCAGGTAGTCGACCTTCGACGCCAGGGCCGCCTCGGTCAGCACCTTCGTCGTCTCCTGGAACGACGCGGCCGAGATGAAGCTGTCCGACTGGACCGCCGCCTTGGTGATCCCCAGGAGCTGGACCTCGTTGTCGGCCGGCTCCGGGGTCGTGCTGGTCGGCAGCTTCTTCTTCCCGCCGGCCCCCTCCAGGGTGGCCCGCTCCTCCTCGAACGCCTCCCGGCTGTACACCCGCCCGGGGACGAGCGACGTGTCGCCGGCGTCGGCCACCTTGACGCACTCCTCGACCAGCCGGCGGTTCACCTCCTGGAAGGCGAACTTGTCCATGACCGCCCCGGGCAGCATCCCGGTGTCCCCGGTCCGGGTGACCTTCACCTTCCGCAGCATCTGGGCGACGATCACCTCGATGTGCTTGTCGTCGATGTCCACCCGCTGCGACCGGTACACCGCCTGGACCTCCCGGACCAGGTACTCCTGGACCGCGTCCTGGCCGGAGATGGCCAGGATGTCGTGCGGGACGAGCGGCCCGAACACCAGCGGGTCGCCCTCCTTGACGTACTCCCCGGTGTGGACCCGGAGGATCGCCCCGGCCGGGACCTGGTGCTCCCGCTCCTCCCCGATCGGGGTCTCGTCCTCGGCCTCCGGCTGGACGTGGACCAGCCGCTTGCCCCGCTTCTTGTCCCCGATCCGGACCTTCCCGGCGACGGTCGCCATGACCGCCGGGCTCCGCGGCCGCCGGGCCTCGAAGAGTTCCGTGACCCGCGGCAGCCCGCCGGTGATGTCCTGGGTCTGCGACACCTCCCGGGGCGTCTTCGCCAGGAGCGTCCCGGCCGCCACCTTCTGGCCGTTCTGGACCTGGAGGTTGGCCCGCTCCGGGATGAAGTACGCCCGGAGGGTCTGGCCGCGGTCGTTGGCGATCAGGATCTGCGGGTGCAGGTCGCCCTTGTGCTCCATGATCGTCAGCCGCTCGACCCCGGTCGTCCGGTCCAGCTCCTTGCGGAGCGTCTCGCCCTCCTTGATGTCCTCGAACCGGACGGTCCCGGCGTCCTCCGAGATGACCGGGATCGACTGCGGCTCCCACTTCACCAGGACGGTCCCCGGGGCGACCTCCTGGCCGTCGGCCACGAACACCTCGGCCCCGTTCGGGACCGCGAACCGCTCGACCGCCGGGGCCGCCGCCCCCCCGCCCCGGGTCAGCAAGACCTCCCCGGTCCGGGCCAGGGCGATCCGCTGGCCCTGGTCGTTGGTCACGAGCGTGACCCGCTCGAACGACACCACCCCGCCCTTCTTGGCCTTGTGCTCGCTGTCCACCGCCGCGCCCCGGCTGGCCACCCCGCCGATGTGGAACGTCCGCATGGTGAGCTGGGTGCCCGGCTCGCCGATCGACTGGGCGGCGATGATCCCGACGGCCATCCCGTCCTCGACCATCGCCCCGGTCGCCAGGTCCATCCCGTAGCACCGGCGGCAGACCCCGAGCGGGGCCTGGCAGGTCATCGGGCTGCGGACGCTGATCTTGTCCACCCCGAGCCGGTCCAGCTCCTTGGCCATCGCCGGGTTGACCATCTCGTTCTCGGCCACGATCGGCTCCCGGGTGGTCGGGTGCTCGATCGTGGTCCGGCTGACCCGGCCGCGGATCGCGTCACTCAGGGGCCGGTCGATCTCGTCCCCCTTGTACATGATCCCCTTGGTCACCCCCATCGTGGTGCCACAATCTTCCATCGTGATGACCACGTTCTGGGCCACGTCGGCCAGCTTCCGGGTCAGGTAGCCGCTGTCCGCCGTCTTCAGGGCGGTGTCGGCCAGCCCCTTGCGGGCCCCGTGGGTGCTGGAGAAGTACTCCAGCACGGTCAGCCCCTCCCGGAAGTTCGACTTGATCGGGGTCTCGAT
>JAIEQO010000927.1 GCA_019747655.1 Gemmataceae bacterium
GGCGGGCGAACCAGCCGGCGGACCCGGCCGGCGGCCCGGCGGGCGAGGGAGGCGAGCGACATCCGGCGGCCCTCACACCTTGCGGAACGGCGTCGTCAGCTCGGACGTCCCGTCCGGCAGCGGCACCTTGACGTAGTCGCCGAAGAGGTTCGGGCTCTCCCTGACCAGCACGTCGAGGAGCTTGCCGGCCAGGACGCGGATCTCCGGCTCGGCCCCGGCCGCCCCGCGGGACTCCAGGAAGTGCCGCAGGGCCCGGGCGTTGGCGGTGACGAAGATTTTCGTCTCGGTGGCGTTGGGCAGGACGCTCCGGGCGGCCTGCCGGGCGGCCTTGCGGCGGCTCGTCCGGTCGGCCCCGGCCATCGACTCGGCCAGCTTGGCGTTCAGCCGGTCGGCCAGCTTGACGTAGCTGTCGTGGGCGTGCCGGACGGCGTCGACCCACAGGGCGTGCAGCTCCGGGTCGGCGGCGATCACCCCCGGCTCGACGTACTCCGCAACGGATTCATCGACGTACCTCTGCGAGAGCTGGCTGTATCCGAAGCCGGAGCGGTGCCGGACGAGTTCGTGGGTGAGCGACCGGGACACGCCGGTGAACAGGAAGTTCCAGACGGCGTGCTCCAGCACCGACCCGTGGCCGACCTCCTTGATGTGGTGCAGGTACGCCGAGTTGCCACCTGGGCGCGGACGTAAGAATGACATGTAGCAGACTCTGCCCGCCGTCTCTGTAAGAACTTCGGACGCGACCTCGCTGTCGCTCTCCCAACTGACCCCGTGGTCGGCCAGGAAGCGGTCGAGTTCGGCCGCCTCGACCGTCTGCCGGCCGAGCAGGTAGATTTCGGGCTCGGTGATGACCCGGATGTCGGTCCCGGGGGTCGCGTCCACGGTCGCCATGCCTCCGCCCTCGGCCTCTGGGCTCGCCCGAAGCCGGGGCAGATAACATACCCAAACCGCCCAGTCTAGACCTTTTCCCGAGTGGCGGGGGTGACGCAGACCCCACCCCCTAACCCCCTCCCCCGCGGGGGGAGGGGGGACCGGAGGGAAAGCCGGCTCGGGGCTTCCTCCCCCTCTCCGTTGCGGGGAGGGGGCCGGGGGGTGGGGTCCGGTTTACAAACCCCCTCGCTCGCGCTCGCGGTTCGCCAAGACCTGAATCCGGGACGCGCCAGGCCGCCCCGGGGCAATACCCCTCGACCGCACGGAGGCGATCGCCATGACCCGGACCCTCCTCCCGGCCGTCGGCCGGCTCTTGGCCGACCCCCGGCCGGACGCCGCCCTCGTCGCCGACTTCCTGCGGGACGCCGACCACGGGGCGTTCGCCGAACTCGTCCGCCGGCACGGGCCGCTCGTCCTCGGGGCCTGCCGGCGGACGCTCGGGCACGCGGCCGACGCCGACGACGCCTTCCAGGCGACGTTCCTGGTACTCGTCCGGCGGGCCCGGCGGGTCGCCTGGCGGGGGTCGCTCGGGCCGTGGCTGTACGGGGTGGCGGTCCGGGTCGCCCGGAAGGCCCGGGCGGCACGGGCCCGGCGGCGGACGGTCGAGCGGGGGGCGGCCATGACCAGCGAGCCGACGGCGGTGCCGCCCGAACCGGATGATGTGGGGGCGGTCCTGGACGAGGAGCTGGCGGCCCTGCCGGAGGCGGTCCGGGTGCCGCTGCTGCTGTGCGAGCTTCAGGGGCTGAGCCGGCGGGACGCGGCCCGGCAGTTGGGACTGGCGGAAGGAACGCTCTCCAGCCGGCTGGCCCGGGGGCGGAAGCTCTTGCGGGGACGATTGGCCCGGCGGGGCGTAGCCCCGATGGCGGGCGGGTTGTGCGTGGCGGTCCCGGCCGAGCTGGCAACGGCCACGGCCGGGCGGGCGGTGGCGGTGTTGGCGGGCGCGGCCGGGGCGGTCCCGGCCGGCATCCTCTCCCTCACGGACGGGGTGGTGAAGACGATGGCCGTATCGTCGTGGAAGCTGTCCGCGGTGGTGGTCGCCGTGGGCGTCGGGATGACCGGGTTCGGGGCGTGGCGGGCCGACGGCCCGGGCCCCGGGGTTGGGGTGGCGGCCGCGGCCGACCCGCCGGCGAAGGCCGCGGAGAAGCCGAAGGCGGCGTACACGGTCCACATCCGCGAGGCCACGGCCCCGGAGCGGGTCGTCCGGGTGCCGGCGACCGGGGCGGACACGGTCCACGATGTCGTCACCGGGCTGAAGCGGCGCGGCGACCTGACCGCCGGGGACCTGGCCGGGGCGAACCTGTGGGTCGCCCGGCCGGTGCCGGGCGAGAAGCCCCGGACGCTGCCGGTCGACTGGGTCGGGCTGACCCGCCACGGGCAGACCGCCACCAACTACCAACTGCTCGCCGGCGACCGGCTGTTCGTGCAGTACGGCCCGCCGGCGGCCGACCCGCCGGCGGCGGGGCCGGAGCCGTTCGCCCTCGACGGCATCGAGTACCAAATCCCGGTCGCCGCGTCGTCGCCCGTGTTCCACGTCGGGTTCGTCGACGGCGGGACCGTCGGGAAGGAGCCGCAGCCGTCCGCGCCCGGGCCTGTGGCCACCATCTTCGGGAACGTGGAGCTGTCCCGGGCCGAGTTCGCCGACTACCTGATCCGGCGGTACGGGGCGAAGGAGCTGGAGCCGTTCGTGAACCAGCGGATCGTCCGCGACGCCCTCGGGCGGCAGGGGTATACGGTCTCCGGGGACGAGGTGACGGCCGCCCTCGACGCCGACGTGAAGTCACTCGGTCTGACCCGCCAGCAGTTCGTCAAGGACGTCCTCCGCCGGCAGGGCAAGACCGAGGCCGAGTGGGTCGAGGACGTGGTCGTCCCCCGGCTGATGCTGGCCAAGCTGTGCGGCCAGCGGATCGGGCCGCCGACCGAGGCCGAACTCCGTCGGGCGTTCGACGGAAAGTACGGGGAGAAGGTCGAGGTCCGGGTCATCCGGTGGGGTAAGGACGAGGGCGACAAGGCCCGGGCGGAGTACGAGGAGGCGCGGGCGAGCGCGGAGGCGTTCACCCGGCTCGCCGGGCCGGCGGACCGCGGGCGGAGCGCCCCGGTCCCGCGGACCGCCCCGCACCCCGACCCGCACAACCCGGTGTACGCCCTCGTGGCGAAACTCGGACCGGGTGAGGTGAGCCTGCTGGCCGCCTACCCGAACGGGTTCATCGCCGTCCGGTGCGATCGGGTGATCCCCGCCGACACGACCAAGTCGTTCGAGGCGGAGAAGCCGGCCCTCGTCGAGGAAGTCGCCGAGGCCAAGCTGAACCGGGAGCTGCCGAAGCTGTTCGCCGAGTTGAAGCGGGCGGCCAAGCCGGAGTACCACCTGGCGGCTCCGGCCAGGGCGAAGAAATAAGCCGGTCCCGTAGGGCGGGTCGAGCCGGTCCGCCAGGACCGGCGAGGCCTGCCGCCCATCACCCCCCGGCAGGCCTCGCCGGTCCTGGCGGACCGGCTCGACCCGCCCTACAAATCCTCGTCGTCCTCCCCGGGCTCCCGCCCGCCGCTGGCCGGCTCGGGCACCGGGGCCGGGGCGGCCCGCTTCCGGGCCTCCTCGACCAGGGCGAACAGGACGTGCGGGTTGGGCAGGTCGGACACGTCCTTCAGGGTCGCCCACCCGAGCCACTTCCCGGCCTGCTTGACCACCAGCTTGCCGCCGGCCACCGACACCTCCTTCACCTCCGCCCACCTCAAGAGCTTGCCGCCGTGCCGCAGCCCGGCCGGTGCCGCCGACAGGTCGCCGAAGGCCACCGCCTCGCCGGCCCGGAACCGCCCCCAGGCGTCGGCCCACAGCCGCCCGAACGTCCGCACCTGGACCTCCCGGGCCAGGCCGTCGTAGCTCCCAATCGCCGGGCCGAAGTGAGCCTCCACCCCGTCCGCACGCACCACCGTCAGCCCGGCCGTCCACATCTGCACGGCCGGCACCTCGGCCGGCAGCCAGGCCGACACCGGCTCGCCGTCCGGGCCGCGGACGACCACCGCCGTTTCGGCCTTCTGCACCTTCAGCCGGACGGCCGTGACCTCGGCCCACGGGAACGAGTCGACCTCCCCCCGCCGCAGCCGCAACAGCCCGGCCGGGTAGACCAGGACGACCAGCCCCCGCTGGCGAAACATGTGGACGAGCAGGCCCACCCCGAGGGCCGGCGGCCAGATCAGCAGGTGCAGGACGAAGTGGTGGAAGTTCTGCGGGCCGTGGACCCACCAGGCGTAGTTGGCGACGACCCCGTACACCACCAGCCCGACCCCGACGAGCAGCTTGGCCCGCAGCCACCCGGCCCCGACCTGGAACACCCGGTCCGGCTCGCCCAGCTCGGCCACCGCCCGGGTCCGGTGGTCGTCCGCCCCGGCGGCGTGCTCGTGCTCGTACCCGTCCGGCTCGCCGCCCATGCCGCCCCCCGTGGGGAAACCGCCCCGCTGTATAATACCACCCGCCAACCGATTGCGGAGTTCGGAACCCGTACCCCGGTGTTCGGCCCGCCCGGGCTGCCATTGCGCATTCGAGGTCGCCATGCTCGTCGTCATGCGGTCGGACGCCACCCCGGACCAGGTCGGCCGGGTGGTCGAGGCGATCCGGGGCCAGAACCTGACGCCCCACGTCCTGCCCGGGGCGACCCGGACGGCCATCGGCATGACCGGGAACACGGCGGCCGTCGACAAGGGCCTGTTCGAGGTCCTGGCCGGGGTCGACGAGGCCATCCGGGTCACCAAGCCGTACAAGCTGGCCAGCCGGGAGATGCACCGGGACGACACGGCGTTCCCGGTGGCCGGGGTGGAGGTCGGGCCGCGGACGTTCGCGGTGGTGGCCGGCCCGTGCTCGGTCGAGAACGAGGGGATGGTGTTCAAGACGGCCGAGTTCCTCCTGTCCCAGGGGGTGAAGCTCCTGCGTGCCGGGGCGTTCAAGCCGCGGACCAGCCCGTATGCGTTCCAGGGCATGGGCGTCGAGGGGCTGCAAATCTTGAAGAAGGTGAGGGAGAAGACGGGCATCGGCGTCGTCACCGAGCTGATGGACACGGAGTACGCCGACGCCGTCGAGGAGGCCGCGGATGTCATCCAGATCGGCACCCGCAACATGCAGAACTTCGCCCTGCTCAAGAGGGTCGGGAAGTGCCGCAAGCCGGTGCTCCTCAAGCGGGGGATGAGTGCCACCCTGGAGGAGTGGCTGATGGCCGCCGAGTACGTCCTGGCCGGCGGGAACTACCAGGTGATCCTCTGTGAACGGGGCGTGCGGACGTTCGCCGACCACAGCCGGAACACGCTGGACCTGTCGGTCGTGCCGCCGGCCAAGGCGCTGTCGCACCTGCCGGTGTTCGTCGACCCGAGCCACGGGACCGGGAAGCGGGCGTTCGTCCCGGCGATGGCCCTGGCGGGCTTGGCGGCCGGGGCCGACGGGCTGATGGTGGAGGTCCACCCGGACCCGGACAAGGCGCTCTCCGACGGCCCGCAGACGGTCGACTTCCCGACCTTCGCGGCGCTCATGGGCCGGGTCCGGGAGCTGGCCGGGGTGCTCGGCCGGGCGGTGTGATACGATGACGACGGAGGACCGCCGGTGGCCGCGAAGGACGCGATCAAAGACGCAGTGGTGGCCGCCCTGAAAAAGGACGGGTGGACCATTACCGACGACCCGCTTCGACTGGACTACGCCGAGTTCGAGCCCGAAATCGATCTCGGGGCCGAACGGCTGCTGGCCGCCGAGCGGGGTGTCGAGCGGATCGCCGTCGAGGTCAAGACGTTCGCCGGGCCGTCCCGGGTGCGGGAGTTCCGCGACGCCCTCGGCCAGTACGAGGTGTACCGGCTGATGCTCCGGGACCTACACCCGGACCGGAAGTTGTACTTGGCAGTCAGCGAGCGGGGGTACGCCCGGATTTTCGAGACGGAGGCCGTCCGGCGGCTGACGGCCGGGCGGCCGATCCCGCTCGTCATCGTGTCGGTGGACGCGGAGGAGGTGCGGCGATGGATCGAGTAGCGATCGCCCGAGCGGCTTTGACCGAGATCGTCCGCCGCCAGGCCGGGCGCCAGGCCCGGGCCGTCGGCGGCCAGCCCGGCGTCGACACCGTGACCGTCATCGACCCCGAGCACGACCAGTACGGGCTGCTCCGGATCGGCTGGCAGGCGACCGCCCCGGAGCGGGTCCTGCGGCCCGTCTTCTTCGCACGGATCAAGGACGGGAAGGTGTGGATCGAAGACGACTACACCGACCCCGCCTTGGCCGACATGTTGGTGGACGCCGGGGTGCCGCGGGAGGACATCGTCCTCGGGTTCCTCCACCCGGACGAGCGGCGGTACTCCGACTTCGCCGTCGCCTGACGCCCCGGGTGCCGCATGGGCCTCGTCCTCCTCGCCGGGCTGGCCGTCGCCGCCCCACCCGCCCCCGACCCGGCCGCGTACCGCGGCCACGCCCTCGCCACCCGCGGCGACCCGAAGCGGGGCGAGGCCCTGTTCTTCGCCGACACGGCCAAGTGCTCGGCCTGCCACGCGGTCGGGGCCAAGGGCGGCTCCGTCGGCCCGGACCTGTCGGCCGTCGGCGGGAAGTTCGACCGCCCCCACCTGATCGAGTCGGTCACCGAGCCGTCCCGGCAGATCGTCGAGGGCTACCGGGCCACGGCCCTCACCCTGGCCGACGGCCGCACGCTCACCGGCATCGTCAAGGGCGAGGCCGGCGGACGCATCAAGCTCGTGGACGCCGAGGGGAAGCCGCACGAGGTCGCCGCGGACGACATCGAAGCCCGGCGGGAGAGTAAGGCGTCGCTCATGCCCGACGGGCTGTGGGCCGGCCTCACCCCGGACGAGTTCACCGACCTCGTCGCCTACCTCGAAGCCCGCCAGGGCGGCCCGCTCACCCTCACCCCGGGGTTCACCGCCGAGACGGTGGCGACCGGGCTGACCGGGGCCACGGCCCTGTGCGTCGCCCCCGACGGCCGGGCGTTCGTGTGCGAGCAGACCGGCGCCCTGCGGGTCGTCAAGAACGACAAGCTGCTGCCCGAGCCGTTCGTCAAACTCGCCGTGGACAGCACCTGGGAGCGGGGCTTGATCGGCGTCACGGTCGCCCCGGACTTCCCCAAGACGCCCTACGTCTATGTGGTCTACGTCGCGGCCGAGCCGTACCCGCACCACGTCGTCAGCCGGTTCACCGCGGCCGGCGATGTCGCGGAGCCGGGGTCCGAACGCATCCTCTTCGAGGGCGACGACCAGACCAAGCTCGGCGGCAAGGTCCCGGCCGGGCACCAGGGCGGGGCGGTCCACTTCGGGGCCGACGGCAAGCTGTACGTCGCCCTCGGCGAGGGGACGGCCGAGGCCCCGGCCCAAAGGCTCGACTCGCTCCTCGGCAAGGTCCTGCGGCTCAACCCGGACGGTTCCATCCCCGCCGACAACCCGTTCGTGAAGCAGACGACCGGGAAGTACCGGGCGATCTGGGCGCTGGGGCTCCGCAACCCGTACACGATGGCCGTCCAGCCGGGGACGGGCCGGCTTTGGGCGAACGACGTGGGCGGGGTATGCGAGGAGGTGAACGAGCTGGTGGCCGGCGGGAACTACGGCTGGCCGGAAGTCGAGCACGGGCCGACGAAGGACCCGCGGTTCCGGGGGCCGGTGTACTCGTACTCCGGGGTGTCGGTCTGCGGCGGGGCGTTCGCCCCATCGGACCTGCCGTGGCCGGCGGCCTACCGCGGCCGGTACTTCGTCATGGACTTCGCCCACGGCTGGGTGCGGACGCTCGACCCGGACAAGCCCGCAGCGGCCGAGGGGTTCGCCACCGGGTTCCGCCGGCCGGTGGACCTGCGGTTCGCCCCGGACGGCGGCCTGTACGTCCTCGTCCGGGACGCCTGGGTGATCGACCGGGAGTTCAAGCCCGGCACCGGGTCGCTGGTCAAAATTCGTTGCACGAAATCGAGTCGATAAACTCTCTTCCGAGTTCGCGTGAACCTTTCGTGAAGATTGCGACTTGTCACTTCTACCGTTGCCCGGCCGGCGGTATAAAACCGATGCCCGCCTGACGGCCCCGCGGGCTGCGGGGTCACCTACCCACACCACGACGCACCCGGCCGCCCCGGCGTAGGGGGCACGGGGCTTCGTTTTCCACCACGAGGGACGGATGCGGATCGGTTCCCAACCCGCCCGGCGGCGGGCGTTCACGCTGATCGAGCTGCTGGTGGTGATCGCCATCATCGCCGTCCTCGTGGGCCTGCTCCTGCCGGCCGTCCAGAAGGTCCGCGAGGCGGCCAGCCGGATGAGCTGCCAAAACAACCTCCACCAGGTCGGCCTGGGGGTGATGAACTACGAGTCGGCCTACGGCGAGCTGCCCCCGGCCCGGGTGAGCAACACCGCCGGCCGGGCCAAGTACGGCAACTCGAACCGGACGATCCACAACGTCCTGCTCCCGTACATCGAGCAACAGAACCTGTACGACCAGTTCGTCGTCGGGACCGGCAGCAGCGCGGCCGACCGCCGGAACTGGGACCACCCGGTCAACGTCCCGGTCGCCCGGACCCGGGTGAAGACGTACCAGTGCCCGTCCACCCCGAACCCGGAGCGGACGGTCGACGTCGGGGCGGCGACCGGGCTGGCCGTGACCGACTACGCGGTCATGGACGCGGTCGCGGTGGACGCCACCAGCGCGTACGCCCTCGGGTTCATCCCGGGCGAGCTGAACGACGGCAACCGGTACGGGATGCTGGTCATCAACCGCGCCCTCAAGGTGACGGACGTGGGCGACGGGACCAGCCAGACGTTCCTGATGATCGAGGACGCCGGCCGGCCGACCCGACTGGCCCGGGGCGGCAAGCCGGTGTTCAACCCGTCCACCGGCCAGCCGTACTACACCGAGGGGGCGGCCTGGTCGGACATCGACAACAACTTCTGGCTGGACGGGTACGGGACGACCGGGATGGAGCGGACCGACGGCGGCCCGTGCGCCGTCAACTGCTCGAACCGGAACGAGATCTTCGCCTTCCACACGGGCGGGGCGAACATCGTCTTCGGGGACGGCAGCGTCCGGTTCTTCCGGGACACCATCGCCATCGACGTGGTGGCCGCCACCCTGACCCGGAACCGGGGCGAGGTGGTGAACTCCGCCGACTTCTAACCCGGGGGCCGACGATGCGGAGCGCGACGCGGCTGGTCGCCGCCGGGGTGGTCGTCGCCCTGGCGGCCGGGTGCGGGGACCGGGGGCCGGACTTCGGCGGCAGGCCGACCGTCCCGGCGGCGGTGGCGGTGACCCACCGGGGCGAGCCGGCGGCCGGGGCGGTGG
>JAIEQO010000494.1 GCA_019747655.1 Gemmataceae bacterium
CGGCCGGGTGCCGCCGGTGCCGGGCCGGTCGGCCGGCATGGCGGTGGCGGGTGGGGGGACGACCGGCCCGACCTCCCGGCCGCTCGTGTGGGCGGGGGTGGCCGCGGCCGTGGCCGTCCCGCTGTACCTGGTAACGCCGCGGTCGTCGTGGGCGTCGCTGAACTTCGTCAAGGAGCGGATCGAGATCGGGTACGCGGCCGACCAGATGCTCGACCTGACCCAGACCGGGGACCTGAAGGCGAACCGGGAGGTGGCGTTCGAGGTGACGGCGACCGACGTCGCCGGCCGGCCGAAGGACGACCTGAACCCGGCCCAGCGGTGGCGGGGGTCGGTCCTGACCCACTACCGGGCCGGGTCGTGGGGCCGGGAGGAGTTCCTGCCCCCGCCGTCGATCAACCGGACGGCCCGGAACATCCGCCCGTGGTACGCCCCGGACTTCGGCCCGGACCGGGTCCGGCTGGCGTTCCGGGTGCCGGCCAAGCTGCGGGCCGACTTCCTGGCCGACCCGGTGTTCTGGCGGCCGGACCAGCCGGTCCCGGTGGCCGACCTCGGCCCGGCCGGGCCGTCCGGGTGGTCGGTCCAGGCGGACGGGTCGTTCTTCCGCCACCCGGCCGCCGCCGGGCGGACCCTGGAGTACGTCCAGTACACCCGCCCGCTCGACGTGCCGGACCTGTCCCCGCCGTTCCAGCTTTCCGGGTCGCCGGACAAGGTGTACGTGACCTGCCCGGTCCCGGCGGTCCGGGATTACGCCCTGGGTGTCGTCCGGGCGGCGGTCGCGGCCGGCCGGCTGCCGGAGGACGCCGGTAAGCCGGCCGGCGTGGAAACGATCTACTGGGGGGCGGTCGCCCGGGAGCTGGCTCGGCACCTGGCCGAGCACCCGGACTTCGTCTACACCACGGCCGTCCGGCGGGGCGACCCGGACCGCGACCCGGTCGAGGACTTCCTGGTCAACACCAAGGCCGGGCACTGCGAGCGGTTCGCCTCGGCGCTGGTGCTGATGCTCCGGGCCCGGGGCATCCCGGCGGTCCTGGTCCTCGGATTCAAGGGGTGCGAGCCGGCCGGGGACGGCCGCTACCTGGTCCGGCAGGAGTTCGCCCACGCCTGGGCCGAGGCCCTGGTCGCCCAACAGGTCCGGCCGCAGGTCTGGGCGTGGCACTGGCAGTCGCTCGACCCGACCCCGCTCCGGGTCGAGGATCCGGTGGCGGCCGGGGCCGAGCCGGGGGGGATCCTGGACGAGGTGGCCGGGGCCGGGCGGGAGGCGTTCAAGCGGTACCTCGGCGACTACACCCGGGAGCGACAGAAGGAGGCGTTCGAGGCCGTCCGTGCGGCGGCCACCACGCCCGCGGTCTGGGCCGGCGTAGCGGGGGTGTTGCTCTCGGCCTGGCTGGTGCGGGCGGTCGTCCGGCGGCGGAACCGGCCCGTGGCACCCGCCCTACCCGGCCCGGCGGCCTGGTTCGACCGCCTCGTCCTGGCCCTGGCAGCCCACGGGTACACCCGGTCGCCGGCCCAGACCGCCCGGGAGTACACCGCGGCCGTGGCCGACGACCTCCGCCGGGACCCGACGACGGCCTGGGTGGCCGACGTGCCCGGGGCCTGGGCCGACCGCTACTACCACCAGCGGTACGGCGACGGCCCCGGCCAGGACCCGACCGAGGCGGCCCTGGCCGACCGGCTGACCGCCCTGACCGCCGCCCTGGCCGCCCGGAGGACCCGCCGATGACCAAGACCGCCAAGCGGTTGACCCCGGCCAACTCGGTCCTGCTGGTGATCGACGTGCAGGACAAGCTGCTGGCCAAGATGCCCGGGGCCCAGCCCCTCGTCCGCAACGTCGCCTTTCTGTTGGACGCCGCGAACCTCCATGCCGTACCGGTCCGGGCGACCGAGCAGTACCCGAAGGGGCTCGGCCCGACGACGGCCGAGGTGGCCCGGCGGCTCCCCCAGCCGGCGTCGTCCAAAACGGCGTTCAGTTGCTGCGGGGCCGGGACGCTCCTGGAAGAGTTGGAGATGCTCCAGCGGCCGAACGTGGTGGTGGCCGGGATGGAGACGCACGTCTGCGTCCTCCAGACGGCCCTCGACCTGCTGGAAGCCGGGCTGCACGTCTTCGTCCCGGTTGACGCGGTCGCGGCCCGGTTCGGGGCCGACCACGACGCCGCGGTCCGCCGGCTGGAGGCGGCCGGGGCGGTGCCGGTGACGGCCGAGACGGTCGCCTTCGAGTGGACCCGGGACAGCGGCCACCCGCAATTCAAGGCCCTGAGCCGGCTGGTGATCGCCCGGGCGGTGGGGTGACGCTTCCCCGGGGCTCCCGCCCCGGGCTACAGACGACGGCCCCTCCGGGGCTAAGAAGAAGACAACCGGCCGGAGCCGCGGAGCGGCGGCCGTCCGTAGCCCGGGGCGGGAGCCCCGGGACGCATCATCCCCACCGGTGTCGCATGACCCTCCCCGGCCCGCTCAACCCGTCCCCGCGCCTGCTGCTCGGCCCCGGCCCGAGCGACGCCCACCCGCGGGTGTTGCAGGCCATGACCACGCCGCTGTTGGGCCACCTCGACCCGCAGTTCCTGGAGATCATGGCCGAGACGCAGGAGATGTTGCGGCAGGTCTTCCGGACCAAGAACGCCCTGACGTTCCCGGTGTCGGCGACCGGCACGGCCGGGATGGAGGCCTGCCTGGTCAACCTGCTCGAACCCGGGGACAAGGCGGTCGTCTGCACGATGGGCTACTTCGGCGACCGGATGGCCGAGATCGCCGGCCGGACCGGGGCCGAGGTGACGGTCCTGAAGCGGCCGTGGGGGGAGGTGTTCGACCCGCAGGAGGTCCGGGAGGCGGTCAAGAAGGTACGGCCGAAGCTGGTGGCGGCGGTCCACGCCGAGACTTCGACCGGGGCGCTGCAGGACATCGAGCCGCTGGGCAAAATCGCCCGCGAGTTCGACGCGCTGCTCTTGGCCGACTGCGTGACCTCTCTGGCGTGCATCCCGGTCGAGCCGGACGCCTGGGGGGTCGACGCCGCGTTCAGTTGCTCGCAGAAGGGGCTCGGGTGCCCGCCGGGGCTGGCCCCGGTGACGTTCGGGGACCGGGCCGTCGCCACGCTGAAGGCCCGCAAGGGGAAGGTGCAGAGCTGGTATCTGGACCTGACCACGATCATGAGCTACTGGGGGACCGGCGACCGGGCGTACCACCACACGGCCCCGATCAGCATGGTCTACGCCCTCCGGGAGGGGCTGCGGCTGGTGCTGGAGGAGGGGCTCGAAGCCCGGTGGGCCCGGCACCGGCGGAACCACGAGGCCCTGAAAGCGGGGCTGGCGGCCCTCGGGATGGAGTACACGGCGGCCGAGGGGCACCGGCTGCCGCAGGTAAACGCCGTCCGCATCCCCGCCGGGGTGGACGACGCGGCCGGCCGGAAGCGGCTGCTGACCGAGTTCGGGATCGAGGTCGGGGCCGGGCTGGGGGCGTTCAAGGGGCAGGCGTGGCGGATCGGGATCATGGGCCACAACAGCCGTCAGGAGTGCGTCATCCGAATGCTGTCGGCCCTGGAGCAGGTGCTGGCCGGGTTCGGGGCGAAGGTGACGCCGGGGGCCGGCGTCGGTGCCGCCGAGAAGGTCTACGCGACCGCCGCGTAAGTGAGGTAGCACATGGCCGTCCCGGTACTCGAGAACGCGACTTGGGAGAGGATGATCCGAGCCGTGGAAAAAGTACGCGAGCGGTGCGACCGGGCGACGAAGGCGCTCGACGCCGGCGGGGTCGAGTACGCCGTCATCGGCGGGAACGCCGTCGCCAACTGGGTGGCGACGGTCGATGAGGGGGCCATCCGGAATACCCACGATGTGGACCTGCTCATCCGCCGGGCCGACCTGGAGGCGGCGAAGGCCGCGATGACCGCCGCCGGGTTCGTGTTCGACAACGCCTTCGGGGTGGACTTCTTCCTCGACGGCCCGGGCGGCAAGCCGAGCGATGGCGTCCACCTGCTCTACGCGGGCGAGAAGGTCAAGGACACCGACCCCGTCCCGGCCCCAGAGATCACCGAGGGCGAGCGGGTGCCGGCATTCCGTGTCCTGTCGCTGCCGGCCTTGGTGCGGATGAAGTTGGTGGCCTACCGCCGGAAGGACCAGGTCCACCTGCTCGACATGATCCGCATCGGGATGATCGATGCGACGTGGCCCGACAAGTACCCGCCGGTGCTGGCCGACCGGCTCCGCGAACTTCTCGCCGACCCCGAGGCCCAGCCGGGCATCTGACCTATGACCCCCGACCTTCCCTCCCCCGGCTTCCCGATCGCCCGGCCCCGGCGGCTGCGGTACAATCCGCTCGTCCGCGGGCTGGTCCGCGAGACCGAGCTGTCGGCCGGCGACCTGATCCTGCCGCTGTTCGTCCGGCCAGGGCGGGGCGTGCGGCAGGAGATCGGCTCCATGCCCGGGAACTTCCAGCTCAGCCCGGACACCCTCGTCGACGAGGTCGGGGCGGCGAAGGACCTCGGCGTCAGGTCGTTCATCCTGTTCGGCATCCCGCCGGACAAGGACGCCACCGGCTCCAGCGCCCTCCGCGACGACGGCATCGTCCAGCAGGCCCTCCGGGCCGTCCGATCCGCCTTCGGGGCCGGCGTCCTCCTGATGACCGACGAGTGCTTCTGCGAATACACCGACCACGGCCACTGCGGCATCCTCCACAAGCGGGGTGACAGCCTCGACGTGGACAACGACGCCACCCTCACCATCCTGGCCGAGCAGTGCGTTAGCCACGCGAAAGCCGGCGCGGATGTCATCGCCCCGAGCGGGATGATGGACGGCATGGTCGGGGCCATCCGTCGGGGCCTCGACGCGGCCGGGTTCCCGCACATCCCCATCCTCAGCTACGCGGCCAAGTACGCCAGCGGCTTCTACGGCCCGTTCCGCGACGCGGCCGAGTCGCCGCCGCAGTTCGGCGACCGGAACACGTACCAGATGGACCCGGCCAACGGCGACGAGGCCCTGAAGGAGGTGGCCCTCGACCTCGCCGAGGGGGCGGACATGGTGATGGTCAAGCCGGCCCTGTCGTACCTCGACATCATCCGCCGGGTGAAGGACCGGTTCCGGGTGCCGGTGGCGGCGTACAACGTGAGCGGCGAGTTCGCGATGGTCAAGGCGGCCGCGGCGAAAGGCTGCATCGACGAGCGGCGGGTGACGCTCGAAATCCTCACGAGCATCCGCCGGGCCGGGGCCGACATGATCCTGACATACCACGCCCGGGACGCGGCCCGGTGGCTCCGCTGAAAGGAGGCAGTCGTGCCGCAACTCGTCGGGATGTCGTGCGTCGTCTGCGGCAAGCGGGTGTCGAGCGAGTTGGACGCGCGGTTCTGTCGGTCGTGCGGATACCCGGTCCACGACGCCTGTGCCGTTCCCCCGCCCGAGCCCGGGCCCGCCCGACGTTGCCGGACGTGCGGGGCCTCGTCCCTGGTGGCCGACCGGCTGGTCCGCGAGCGGGACGAGCAAGAGGACGCCTGGCGGCGGGCAGCTCCGCCCCCTCCGCCGCACGACATCGACCGCTATCTGGCGGTGTACCGGGCCGGAACCTTCTTCCTCGGCGCCTTCATCGGGGTGGTGGCCAGCATCATCCTGTTCTCCCAGGGCGAGCCGGCCGGGATCGCCGCCCTCGCCGGGGCGATCGGCTTTACCTTCTTCGGCGTCCTGATCTACCGCGGGCGGCCCCGCTGACCATCCGGATCGAACCCGCCGGCCCGCCACCGTGTCCGGTCCCGTTATGAGCGCGTCGCTGGTCGGGATCGACGGATCGGAGGGCGAGGGGGGCGGGCAGGTCCTCCGGTCGTCGCTCGCGCTGTCGATTCTGACCGGCCGGCCGTTCAAGCTCGTCAACATCCGCGCCAACCGCAGCAAGCCCGGGCTCCAGCCCCAGCACCTGATGTGCGTCCGGGCGGCCGGTGCGGTCTGCAGCGGGCACTACAAGGGGGCCGCGGTCGGGTCGGCGGTGTTGGTGTTCGAGCCGGGGCCGGTCAAGAGCGGTAACTACACCTTCTCGATCGGCACGGCCGGGTCCACATCGCTGGTACTGCACACGGTCTACCTGCCGCTCGCCCTCCGGGGGTCCGCCCCGAGCACCGTCACCATCACCGGCGGCACCCACAACGACCATGCTCCGTGCTTCCACTTCAACGAAACCACCTGGGGCGGCTACCTCAAGCGGATGGGCATCCCGATCCACCAGGAGATGGTCCGGCCGGGGTTCTACCCCCGCGGCGGGGGCGAGATTCGGGCCACCATCGAGCCGTGCCCGCGGGTCAAGGGCCTTCACCTCACGACGGTTCCCGAGCTGACAACCGCCGGCGGGTTCTCGGCCGTCGCCGGGCTGCCGGAGGGCGTGGCCCGGCGGCAGGCCAAGCGGCTGGCCGCCCGGCTCAAGGCCGAGGGGTTGGAGCCGCACGTCCCGTTGGAGGAATGGGACGGGGCGGCCAATCCGGGAACCGTCGCGGCCGTCGTTTTCCGGCAGACGCCAGTGCCGACGCTATTCTTCGGCCTCGGCGAACGGGGCAAGCCGGCGGAATCGGTCGCCGACGACGCGGCTGATGAGGCCATCCGGTTCCGGGAGGCCAAGGCCCCGGTCGACCCCCACTCCGCCGACCAACTGCTGTTGCCGCTGGTGTTCTCCCCGGACGCGAGCGAGTACCGGACCTCGGAAGTCACCCGCCACCTCACAACCAACATCGCCACGGTCGGGAAATTCATGGATCGTGAGGTGAAGTTGGGTGGGGGTGAAGGCGGGCCGGGAACGGTCCGCATCGCCGCCGAACCGCGGGTATAATGGCGTCATGCCGGAAGCCGGGACGGAACCGCCGGTCCTGTCGATCGCCCAGGTCGTGCCGTGTACCGAGGCCGAGGGGCCGGGGAAGCGGTTCGCCGTCTGGTTCCAGGGCTGCCCGCTCCGCTGCCCCGGCTGCTGCAACCCGGAGTTCCTGCCGTTCGCCGGCGGCGAGCCCCGGGCCGTCGCCGAGCTGGCCGGCTGGATGGAGCGAACCCGTGACGCCGACGGCATCGAAGGGCTCACCCTCCTCGGCGGCGAGCCGTTCGCCCACGCCCCCGGGGCCGCAGCCCTCGCTGGCGTCGCCCGGGGACTCGGCCTGAGCGTGATGGTCTTCAGCGGCTACACCCTGGAGCAGTTGCGGGGGCGGCCCGACCCGGCCATCGCCGACCTCCTCGCCCGGACGGACATCCTGGTGGACGGGCCGTACCTCCAGGCCCAACCCGATACCGAGCGCCGGTGGGTCGGCTCCCGCAACCAGCGCATCCACTTCCTGACCGACTGGTACAGGTACGATGACCGCTGGAGGCGGCGGAACACGCTCGAAATCCGGCTGATCGACGGCGAGCTGAGCGTCAATGGCTTTCCGGCCCGGGATGCGGTAGGCTTGTGGAAGGGCTGGGCGCGGACGCCCGCCCCGACCGCCGGGGCCGACACCCGATGACCCGCCCGGCCGGACCGACGCCCGCCCCGGACGGCCCGAAGGCGGTGTCGAAGTTCGAGTACAACCTGCTCTGCGTCTTGCGGTTCCTGCTCGGCCACTTCCCGGCCGACCGGGGGCTGCAACTCCTGCGGGCGGGGGCCGCCCGACCGCCGTGCCTGACCGCCACGGCCGTCGACCTGGCCAAGGACAGCCTGGCCAAGGGGTGCGTGCTGTTCCTGGTCCGGGCCGGCGGGTGGCGGGACGACCGGTTCCTCCGCGACCGGCAGCCGGCCGGCGGGCGGGCCTGGGACCGGGTTCCGCTGGACGAGCGGGCGCTGGCGTTCTCCAGCCACGTCGTCGAGTTTTTGCTGTGGGCCACGGCCGAGCGGGTCCACGAGACCACCGCCCCGTGGGACGCCCCGGCCGGTGAGTGGGGCCCGGCCGACGAGCTGTTCTTCTGGCTGGCGTTCGACGCCTGCCGGGCCGACGGCGACCTCGTGGCCGTCCTCCAGCGGAAGGCCGCGTTCCGGCAGAACCGGCTGCTCTGGCTGACCGCCCCGGCCGAGTTCGCCGACGACGAGGAGCCGACCCCGCCGGACTTCGCCCCGTGGTTCGCCGGCACCCGGGCGGTGATGCTGGAATGCCTCCAGCCGCTCCTCATGACCCGGTGGCTGCGGTCGGAGCGGGCCAAGGGGCTGGTCGGGGACTGGCGGCGGATGCGGCAGCAGGGGCGGGCCGAGGCCGCCGCCCTGGCGGCGTTCCTGGCCGCGGCTCAGGCTGCCGGCCGAACCGACCTGGCCCGGTGGGTCCTCCAAACCAACGCCGCCCTGCTCCGCGCCGAGCTGACCCCGGCGTTCTGGACGGGTGGCCTGTCGGATGTCGGGCAGGGGCGACTGGCCGACCGGCTGGAGACCCGGCGGGCGGCCCTGGCCGTCCCCCGGCAGATGGAGACGCTGGCCGGCTGGCAGGCGTCGGCCCGCGCGGTCGGGTACTTCGACGACGAGTACGCGGCCAGCCAGTTGTGGAAGCAGACGTGGGAGGCGGCCGACGGGGACGCCGTCGCCGCCCGGGCCGCGGCCGCCGTCGCCGCCCTCGATCCGCTCCGGGTCGCCCCCGAGGCCCCGACCGCCGACGGCCCGGCCGTCGCACCCGCCGAGGAACGGACATGAGCCGCGCCTACCGGATCACCGTGAAGGAGTCGGACACCCGCCGGCTGACGGCCGGGGACGAAATCTCCACGCGGCTCGAAGTCCTGGAAATCCTCCCGCCGGAGGACATGGCGACACTCCTCCGCAACGAGCTGAAGGGCCGCGGGTTCGAGGAGCAGCCGGACGGCACCCTCGTCCGCAAGGACGGCGACCTGTCCGTGACCGTCGACCCGTGCTCGGGCGAGGTCACGGTCAAGGCCGGGGCCGAGGCCACGGTCAGCCAGGAGGCCCGCCGGGACGCCACCGGGTTCAACGACGTAGGGCCGAGCCAGGAAAACCTCAAGGACCGGGTCCGGGACCAGCTCAAGCAGGAACTCGACAAGAAGTTCGAGCAGGAGCAGGAGCGGCTCCAGGCGAAGGCCACCGAGCGGCTGGAGAAGCACCTGAACGAGATCCAGCCGGAAATCTCCGAGGTCGTCAACAAGGTGACGCGGGACGCCCTCAAGCAGAAGGCCCAGCAGATGGGCACCGTGACCGAGATCAGCGAGGACGAGAAGACCGGGTCGCTGACGATCAAGTTGGAGGTGTGACCGCGTCGGGGTGAGCGTCGGGGCGTCAGCCCGACGGTCGGT
>JAIEQO010000842.1 GCA_019747655.1 Gemmataceae bacterium
TTCGGCCTCTGCGCGTCCCGGTCCCGGCTGGTGGGAGCGGTCACCCCCCATCCCAAGTGGTGACCTCAGGCCCGCCCGGCGTCCCCGGTCGGGCCGCCGGGAACGACCCCCGCTCCGCCTGCCGAGCGGGCGACGCGGCCGGTTGCCCCGCCTGGCCGAACCAGGCGCTGCAGCTGACGCGGCGCGCGCGAGACGGCGGTGGGACACGCCCCTCACACGGGCGCGCCGCGCAGCTGAGCGCCGGGTCGTTCGGCCACAGAGGGCGCACTGATGTCGGAGCGTTTCGGGTTGTCCGTCCTGGTGGCTGTGGTGTTCGGTCTGGCCTCAGCCGGGCGGGCGGAGGACGCGAACCCCGACCGCGTTCACGTCCCCGCCGACGCGGGCTTGGTGAACGTCCGCGACCACGGGGTGAAAGGGGATGGCGCGGCCGACGACACAGCCGCGCTGGTCAAGCTCGTCCGGGCGAACCTGAACGGCCACAAGACGCTGTTCTTCCCGGCCGGCACCTACCTGGTCAGCGACTCGATCCTGTGGGCCACCGAGAAGGGCGAGTACTTCCCGTGGACCACTTGGCAGGGCGAGGGCCGCGGCCGCACGACCATCCGCCTCAAGGACAACGCCCCGGGGTTCGGCGACGGCAAGAAGCCGAAGCCGGTGGTCAAGACCGGCTGCTACGGCGGCGAGGAGCGGCAGAACGCCGCCCACAACTGCAACTTCTTCGACCTCACCATCCACACCGGGAAGGGGAACGCCGGGGCCGTCGCCCTCGACTACTGCTCCAACAACAACGGGGCCGTCGTCCGCGTGGACCTCGCCTCCGGCGACGGGGCCGGGGTGGCCGGGATCGCCATGCTCCGCGACGCCCCCGGCCCGGCGCTCGTCCAGCACGTCCGCGTTCAAGGGTTCGACACCGGCATCGCCCTCGGGCACATGCTCTTCGGCATGACGTTCGAGCACGTCCGACTGGAGGGGCAGAACCGGGTCGGCTTCTTCCTCAACGGGAACGCCGCCTCCGTCCGCAAGCTGACCAGCGTCAACGCGGTGCCGGCGGTCCGCACCGGTTGGTGGTCGTCGAACCTGGTGCTGATCGACTCCGACCTGACCGGGGGCGACCCGAAGCAGCCGGCCGTCGATTTCCGCGAGGGCGGGGTGCTGCTCCTGCGGAACGTCAAGACCAGCGGCTACCAGTCGGCCGCGCGGATCGCGGTCGAAAAGGATGTCAAGTCGGTCCCGGCGGGCGAGGTCCAGGAGTTCTTGCACGGCGAGTCGTTCGCCCTGTTCGCGAACGCCGCGAAGGGGCGGACTCTGGACCTGCCGGCCAAGGACGCGCCGGCGTTCTTCGGCGGCCCGGACGACTGGGCCAGCGCGGCGGCGCACGGGGCCAGGGGCGACGGCAAGGCCGACGATTCGGCGGCGGTCCAGAAGGCCATCGACTCCGGCAAGGCGGTCGTCTACCTGCCGCGCGGGGAGTACCGGCTCGCCACGCCCGTGGTCGTCCGCGGGAAGGTCCGGCGGGTCGTCGGGTTCCATTCCTCCTTCACCGGCTCTCGCGGCAAGGTGCTGTTCCGGTTCGAGAACGCCGACCACCCGGTCAGCTTCGAGCGGTTCAACTTCTTCGACGGCGGCAAGCTCGAACACGCGGGCGGTCAGCCGGTCACCCTCCGCCATGTGACCGGGCCGGAGAAGAACGGCCTCGTCACGACCGCCACGGGCCGCGTCTGGTTCTTCGAGGATGTCTGCCACAGCCACTTCACCCTGCCGAAGGGGTGCGAGCTGTACGCCCGGCAGTTCAACTGCGAGCCGGAGCCGCCGGGGGCCGGGTTCATCAACGACGGCGGCCTTGTCTGGGTGCTGGGGCTGAAGACCGAGTTCGGCAGCACGATCGGGGTGACGAAGAACCGCGGCCGGACGGAGGTTCTCGGCGGCCTCATGCTGCCGGCCCAGGGGTTCAAGGACAAGCAGCTCCCCGCCTTCGTGGTCGAGGACAGCCAGTTTTCCGCGACCTGGAACGAAATCTCGTTCGGGACGGGTAACTACCGCAACGTCGTACGGGAGACCCGCGACGGCAAGACGAGGAACCTGCAACCCAGGGGCGAGGGCACGCAACGCTGTTGGCCGCTCTACACGACCGAGGGGAGCAAGTAGCGGTCCCAGAGGCCGAACCAGGCGCTGCACCTGACTGCCAGCAATAATCCCCTGTGTTTTAAGGGGTCGAAAGGGTAGATGCAAGGTTAGATTGAGCCGTCTACCCTCCAAATCTACCCTTCGGGGTGGTGGCCGTGCCGTCTCGTCGGGCGTCAAGCTGCACGTCGTCAGGAGCGGCCCGTAGAAGGCCGCTGGCCGCTCAAAGCGGCTTCTACCCACCCCAACGACGTTCGGGGCTTCTACGGCCATCCTGAGCGGTTTAACGGCCTGATGCGGCTCGTCGGGTGGTGCTGGTGCTGGGGGTTCGGCGTCGCCTCGTTGCCGTGGTCATCGACAACAACAAGATCGTCGTCCAGCTTCGGAACCCAACCAGCGGGGACGCCGAAGAACCCCACGGAGCGGCGAACCCGGTTCAAGGGGTAGTAGCCGCCGATGAGTTCATGGAGTTCGACGGCGTACTCCTCAGCACCGGGTTGTTGAAGGCCGTCACTGATCTTCCGTTCGTGGGCGACGATCTCCTTCCAGATGCTTTCCTTGTTCATGCCTACCGGCCAGAACTGGCCGATGAACCCGTACTTCCGCATCTTGAGTTCTTGGCGAAGCAGCACACGCTTCCTTGCCCAACGGTCACGGCTGACGATCTCGCCGTTCTTGTACTTCGCCGTCTTCGCCTTCGTCATGTACCGCACGGCCAGCCGCCCCCGGCCCGGATCGTAGGGTTCCACCTTGATGTTCGTCTTCGCCGTCTTCGTGGCGAACTTCAACAACTCCGTCAGGTTCGGCGTCTGGCTCCGCAGGAGCATGTGGTAGTTGAAGTGGTTGGAGCGGCGGCTGACTTCGCAGGTGTACAGGGCGACGACGCCCTTGTTCGACAGGTAGCGGGACACCTTCGACCACAACGCCTTCATCTCGGCGGCGGTCATGTCCTCGGTGAAGTTGATGGAGCCGAAGGACGTGAACTCGGACGTGAAGTAGCGGCGTCTGGCCCACTGGACGCACCGGGATAGCTTGTCGGCCTCGTACATGAAGCCGTCAAGGGTGTGCCATCCGTCCTCGGTGTAGTGAAGGGGTCGAAGCCGCTTCTTGGGACGGACTTGAAACAGTTTGGGTGCAGGGGTACTATCTATCACTGTACGCTTCTTGAACCCGCCGCACTTGGTTTGCAGCCGTGCGGCGGGTTCTTCATTTTACCTGTTCATGTCCTCGTCGTCGTAAAAGACGTATTAGATACTTGTATCTGAGTCGCCCACGGCGACGGCTTCCAACGCCTTCTTCGTGGCCTCGTCGTGGAAGGTGAAGAACTCGCCGTAGTCCGGCTGGTCAATGACCATCTGGCGGGCGAGCATCGGCAAGAAATCGTTCGACACCTTGAAGCCGACGTACTCGCCCACGCTCATTTCCCACCTGATCCTGTTGCCGATCAAGTTGGCTCCGCAGCGGGCGTGACCGGCGTTGCGGTACATCTCGGAGAACTTGCGGAACAGGGCGTACACGGTCTGGCCGTGCCGGGTGTTGAGCCACGTCTGGAAGCGGGTGTACTTCTCGTTGTTGTACCGGGAGAAGACGCCGGGGATGGATGTAGTGTTCATGGGGGTATCTATCCCCCGGCGTTCATTCTTCACCGACAATTCCCCGGATCGGGGAAGTTCTTGCCCTGAGCGACGACCTTGAAGGAATGCCGTGGTGACTGCCCAGCCCGCCGCTTCGCGGCCGGGCTGGGCCACACCTTCACGTCACCCACTACGCCTTCACCGGCTCGTTCTGGCCCCGGCCCATGTACCGCCAAACCGTCCTCAACGAGATGCCGGTCGCCTGTGCGATCTCCGGGGCAGTCAGCCCCTTGTCACGAAGTTCAACAACACGGGCCGGGTTCCCCTTCAACGTGCCGTTGGCCCGGCCCCGGTACTTGCCCTTCTTCTTCGCCTGTTCGATCCCCGCCGCCTGCCGCTCCTTCCTGAACTCGTTCTCGATTTCGGCCAGCCCCAACAGCAAGGCGGCGATCATGCGGCCCACGGAGCCGTTGAAGTCGAGTTGTTGCGTCACGTCTGTATCTCGGCCCGCTGGCCGTCGTCGTTCTGGCGGCGGGTACTCACTCGGACGTAACAAGCCACGGTCATGTTCTTGTCCTCGGTGGTGCTTGCCGTGATCTTACGGCACGCCCCGAACCGTGTCAATAGGGTAAAGTCAAAAAGGCACAGTTGGCACGACGAAAAACCTCACGGAAAACCGTGGGGTCGGCGGCGGCATCGGCGGTGAAGCTATTTGGCACGGCGGCAGTTCATGCTTCAACTCCGTCGCTCACCTTGCTGTCGGCGGGCTTCTCGTACACGAACTTGGCCCGCTCCAACGCCGCCGAGAAATGCGGGCAGACGTTCTCACGTCCGACGTGCTGCTCAAACTCGGCCTGTCGCATCAGCTTGGCCGGTTGCGGCCTCGCCCCGCACAGGATCAGGTGGCGACCGGCAGCGTGAAGTTTGTCAGCAAGGTCTTCAAGTGCGAGAAGCCCGGTGGCGTCGATGGCCGTCATGTTTCGCAACCGCAGGATCACGACCGGGGTGAGTTCTTCGATGTGGTCGGTGATGACGGACAACTTCTCAGCCGTCCCGAACAGGAACGGCCCGTGGATGCGGACGACGGTGACGTAATCGGGGATGTGCTTGTCCTGCAAGACGTGCAACCGCCCATCTTCGACGTACTCCTTCGTCACCTTCTCGACGGTCGTGGTCTTCGCCACCTTGCGGATGAACAGCAGGGCGGCGAGGACGATCCCGACCTGCACGGCAATCGTCAGGTCGGCGAACACGGTCAGGGCGAAGGTGACGAACCAGACTGCGATGGTGGCCCACGACATCTTCAACAACTTCGGGATTTCCTTCCACTCGCCCATGTTGTAAGCGACAACCATCAAGATTGCCGACAAGACGGCCAACGGGATGTGCCGGGCGAGCGGGGCGGCGAACAGCAGGACGGCCAGCAGGGTGAGGGCGTGAATTATCCCGGCCACCGGCGTCTTGGCTCCCGACCGGACGTTCGTAGCGGTGCGGGCGATGGCTCCGGTGGCCGGGATGCCGCCGACGAACGGGGCGGCGATGTTGGCGATCCCCTGAGCGACCAGTTCCACGTTCGGGTTGTGCTTGTCGTTGCTCATCCGGTCGGCGACGACGGCAGACATCAGCGACTCGATGGCCCCCAACAAGGCGACGGTCAGGGCCGGGGAGAGCAAGGCCGGGATCATGTCGAGTTGGAATTGCGGCACGGTGACGGCGGGCAGGCCGCTGGGGATGCCGCCGAACCGTGTGCCGATGGTTTCGACCGGGATGCCGAAGGCCACGACAACGCCCGTGCCGAGCAGCAAGGCGGCGATGGAGCCGGGTACTTTCTTGAAGAACCTCATGCACACGATCACCACCGCCAACGCCCCGACCGCCAACGAAGTTGTCGTCAGGTTGATGGTGTAGGCGTGGGTCACGATGGCGTTCATGCGGCCCAAGAAGTCGCCCGGCACGTTCTCGATCCGCAGCCCGAAGAAATCTTTGATCTGCGTGCTGGCGATCAGGACGGCGATGCCGTTGGTGAACCCGACGACGACCGGGCGGGGGATGAACTGAACCGCCGAGCCGAGGCCGGTCAGCCCCAGCACGACGAGCATGACGCCCGCCATGACGGTGCAGACGAGCAGGCCGTTGACGCCGTGCTGGGCGACGATCCCGAACACGATGACGACGAACGCCCCGGTCGGCCCGCCGATCTGCGTCTTGGAACCGCCGAGGGCCGAGATGAGGAACCCGGCGACGACCGCCGTGTACAACCCGGCCTGCGGTGGGACGCCGGACGAGATGGCGAAGGCCATCGCCAGCGGCAGGGCGACGAGGCCGACCGTCAGCCCGGCGATCAGGTCGCCGAGGAACGTCTTGAGGTTGTAGCCCCGCAGGGACTCGACCAACTTCGGCATCCTGCCCCGCTTCATTTCCCGGCCTCCTGTTTGATCTTTTTCGCAGCCCGTTGCTCCTCTCGGAGCATTTCCGTCGCCTCAGTCATGTAGGCGTGGAAGTAGTCCCGCATCTTCGCCAGCACTTCGCCCAACAGCGGGTCACGGAGGCGGTAGAAGATTTGGTTGCCCTCCTTGCGGGTGTCAACGATGTGCTTGTTCCGCAGGACGGCAAGGTGTTGGGAGGCGTTCGCCTGCTCGACGCCTACCTTTTCGCACAACCGGCCCACCGACATCTCGCCGTGGCTCAGGAACTCCACGATGGCGACCCGTGTGGGATGGGCGAGTGCCTGAAAGATGCCCGCCTTGAACCGCCGCATCGACTCCTGCATGGCCCCTCCCGCCTTGTGTCCGATTGCGAATATGCCTAAATTCGCAAAGTCGAATATAGCGGTACTGCCGGGGGTGTCAAGAGCGGCCTTCGCCCCGCCGCTCACGCACCGCTCGTTCGTGTCGGCCCGGTGGGACGCTTGCCCGATGTGCCTGTGATGATCGGGTGACAACGCACTATCACTGCTAACGTGGAATGCGTCGTGGCCGTGAAGTACCATGCCCCCGGCATCTCAACAAGCCGGGGGCAACACGGTGACGACGATGATCTTCCTGAACAAGTGGAACAATTTGTACCACCTGATGCTGACCAGCGTGAGCGAGGACGGGGAGAACAGCCGCCGTCTCGACAGCCGCTATGCCCGCTCGCTGGAACAGGCTCGCAAGGCCGTGGCGTACTGGACGAACGAGTTCAACGTCCCTGCCGAGAACGTCCACGACAACAGCATGGTCGATCTTGACGACATCTTTTCGTGGATGGACGTTGATCTCGACGCCGACCTTGAAGGCAAGCCGTGGTGATGGTGGTTGTGGCTCACGTCGGCCGCTTCGCGGCCGTCGTGAGCGGCTTCAACTTCGGGATCATCTTGTTCGGCACGATCTCCTTCACCGCCCGCACGGTCGGCGGGAACAGCTTCGGCGGCTTCACCTTCTTCGGGTGAAGCCGCTTTCGTTGGGCGTCCGTGAACGGCGTGGTGTTGATCTTGGGCATCCCTTTGAGCGGCGGGCGGGTGGGCAGCAGGAACCCTTCGTCACGCCGGGCCAGCCACTCCTTGAACGTCGTATGCTTCATGCCGATATGTACGACGGCGGGGTTCAAGAACAAGAAGGAACACCGGGTCATGGTGGAGCAAGGCCGGGGGCTATGGAACCGTTTTTCACCATTTCTCGTTCGTCGCCGGGGGCAAGTAATTCTGCAACAGGGGTCGTGCTGGCGTGGCCGCTGTAAAGAACACGGACTTGACCCCACCCCTTGAAGGACTCCCACACCACTACCACAAAGCCGAGCAAGGGGCCAACAAACGCACGAAAACCCCATGAAAACATGGGGTTCGTGGGGTGTTCAAGACCGGAACGGTCTGAACGGCTATTAGCGGCCCACGGCGTCATCTTCGACGCCCGGCGACCGTCCTATTAGCCGTGCGGCCATCGGGCTAATAGCCGGTCGCTGGCCGCTTCTACTCGACGCCGAACAGCACCTTCCTCGCCGTCTTGAGGGCGGCGTCCAGCTTGGCGACCTGTTCCGGGGTGTACTTCTTGATGTAGTTCTTGTGGTGCGTGCCGCCCTTGCTCTCGCCCCGGAACAACATGCTCTCGTACTCGGCAACGTGGTCTTCGATGACCTGAGCCGTCGTCTTCCGCAACGCCTTCTGTTCCGGCAACTTGAACTTCTCCCGCAGCTTGGTGTACTCCCGCTCCACGTCCTTGCTCGTCACCCCGAACTGCAACGCCGCCTTCGTTTCCGGCCACAGCCACCACACCGGCTTCACCTTCGTCTGCTTGTGCCGCAGCTTCGACCGCACCTTGCTGATGTGGGTGCCGCCGTTGACGACGTGTTCCTGCTCCACAAGCTCCCCGATGTCGGCCTTCGTGAACCCGCAGTTCAGCCCCAACAACAGGGCGGTGCGGGCGATGCCGGTGGCGTTGGCGAGGGCCGTGCGGACTTCCTCGATGGTGTACTGCACCTTGTCGCCTTCGGGGACTTCCAGCATGTGCCGCTTGTCCCCGATCCACGGCATCGGGTGGTTGTGGTCGGTTTCAAGGGCGTGCAGGAACGTGTGAACCCGCCCCTGATTTTTCGCCTTGCTGGTGTCGTTCCAGTTGTCCTGCTTCTTGAGCAGGGCGAGGAACTTGCGGTAGTGGTCGATGGTGATTTCCGTCACCAAGATGTTCCCGCACGCCTGCACGAACAGGGTGATGGCGGCTCGCTGGTTGGACTTGTCCTTGCCCTTCTTGGTGTCGATGTAGGCGTCGGCCTCCTGCTTCACGCCGCCCTTCACCGGAGCCTTCTTGACGTGGTGGTTGTTGAACACCCGGACGGCGAGTTCGTCGTCCTCCAGCCCCAGCATCTTCAACTCGCCTACGGCGTCCGGGTGGATGGCCGGAACGTCGGCGTGGTCGATGTCCCACTCAGGCAAGTTGAGAACGTACTGCCGCTCCTTAATGAATTCGGTGGCGTCCCGGCTCTCGGCCTGCAAGCTCTCGATGATGACTTCCAGCGACCGCAGCCGCTCTTGCAGGTGCGACCGCTTCCGCTTCTCGGCGGCGTCGGCCCGCTGGAAGGCGGCGAGGTATTCGTCCCAATACGGGCGGCTGGCGATCTTCCCTTCGGGGACGGGTTTTCCGAGGGCGTCGGCCAGTTGCTTCGGCGTCTTGCGGATGCCGAGCTTCTTCAACTCCCAGCGGTTCTGCGTGTAGTCCCACGTCCCGCTGCCCTTTTTCCGCACAGTGTCCATCGCTCTACCCCTTTGGCCTTGAGTCAGGTACACTGATCGTAACCGGAAACTACCACGGGTTCTACCCTTTTCCGGGTTTACCCTTGCGGCGTCTCTGGCGTAAACAGCGTGCTGGCAGCAGTTTACAGTTTTTCTGGACGGGCCAAACGGGGCATCAGGTCATCCGCTGCAGCAGACCGCCAGCCCATTGGCGCTTTCTGCTGCTTCGGTGTCTCGGGTCGTCGTTGGCGGCTCGGCGGCTGCTGCAGCGGTTGGTTCGGCGGCGGGGGCGCAGGAAGCCCCGAGCTGCCCCAACGACGAGGCTCAGCAATGAAGTCGCTCATCGTGGTGGTTGCTGCCCCCGC
>JAIEQO010000750.1 GCA_019747655.1 Gemmataceae bacterium
GCCCGGAGGCGGTCCAGGTACAGGTGGCAGTGGGCCTTGGTCCCGGCCGGGATCGAGACCGGCCCGGCGGTCAGGTCGGCCGCGGTCTTGGCCGGGTTGTCGGCGTGGACGACCAGGCAGGCGTGCAGCCGGCCCGGCGGGACGGTCACGACCAGGGCCTGGAGGTCCGGGTGCTTGGCCCGGACCCAGGCCCACTCGAACCCGTGGAGGACGCCGAACTGGAGTTCCTTGTCGGCCAGCCGCCGGGCCAGCCGGTCCGGCCCGTCCACCACCTCGACCGCCCCGTCCAACCCGGTCTGCTTCTTGAGCAGGTCGCGGAACGGGACGGCGGCCGCCTGGATCATGGCCGGAGACACGTCCCGGAACATGCCGCTCAGCACCCCGAGCTTGAGGGCCGGCGGGGGCGCGGGGGGGGCCGCGGCCGTCCGCGGGGCCGCCCCGACCGCCACCACCGCCAGCGGGACCAACCCGACCGCGAGCGCCCGGAGCATCGTTCCCCCGCCCGGCTACGCCGGGAAGCACGAAATCCGAAGTACGAGTCGGCGGACCGGGTCAGCGGCCCGGGAAGGCGGGCCGGACGCCGCCGGCCGTCACCCGCTCCAGGGCGGCCAGGGTGAGCAGGTACTGGTGTACCGAGGTGACGTAGGCCGCCTGGGCACGGGCCGCCTGGGCGTACAGGGCGGCCAACTGCTCCTTCGGGGCCCGCGGGTCGGCGAACAGCTTTTGGACCAGGCTCATCTGCTCGTCGGCCGTCTGCCGCTGGTCCTTCCCGACCCCCACCTGCTCGGCCGCCAGCTCGAACCGGAAGAAGGCGATCTCGGCGTCCAGCACCACCAGGTTCCGGGTCTTCTCGAAGAAGGCCTCGGTCCGCTGGCTGTACCACCCGACCCGGGCCACCCGGTCCTCCCGGCTGCCGACCACCTGCACCGGCATCTCCGGCAGGATCGGCTCGGGGCGGTAGTCGGACCCCGGGTCGCGGCTCCCGGCCGGGACCATCCGGGCGTGGATGTCCGACCCGGACGCGAACGTCGGGACGGTCCGCCGCACCCGGATCGCGTCCTGGGCGAATACCTCCAGCCGGAACACGTCCACCCCGGCCGCCGCCAGGGCCAGTTCGGGCCGCCGGCACAGGGCCATCTCGACCACCATCTCCTTGGCGAGCGGGACGTTCTGGGCCATGACCGGGAGTTCCCGGTCCTTCAGCCGGAACGGGAACTCGGCCTCGGACACCGCCATCACCTCCCGGAGGGCGGCGAACGCCTGCCGCTCCCCCGCCCGGGCCTCGTTCCGGAGCTTCCGGGCTTCGGCCAGCCCGAATTTGATGAGGCCCAGCTTCTGGTTGTCCATCGCCCCGGGGTTCGGAGAGTTCAGCAGCACCTCGGCCTGCGCCCTCAGCACCTCGACCTGGGCGACCACGTCCTCGGCGTACCGGGCCTGTTGGCGGGCGTACACCGCCGTGTAGTACATCCGGGTGGCGTCGTGGACGATCTCGTTGTGCAGCTTCTGCACGTCGGCCGCCGCCGCCGTCACCCCCCGGAGCGACTGCTCCTTGCGGTACGGGAGGTCGGGGGCGAGGACCTGCCCGACCCGGCCGATGTTGTTCAGGGCGTTCAGCCCGGCCAGGGTCGCCCCCTGGCTGGCCCGGACGGCCCGCAGGGCCGGCTGCCGCTCAACTGCCACGGCGATGCAGTCGCCCAGCGACAGCTCCGGCCGGCCGTCCTCGGCGTCCTTCCCGTTGGCCGCGTCGTCTTTGCTCCCGCTTTGGGGGGCTGGGGCTGGGGCCGGCGGCTGCCCGGCCCCCCGGCCGGCGGCCACGAATGCGAGGACCAGTCCGAGGCCGGCCGCGACCCGGGAGAGGGCCCACGAAGAGCGGGTGGCGGGTGTTCGCATGGCCGGTCCCTGGGCTGCCCCGGGCGGCTCGTCCGTGAGCCGCGTGCCGGTCGGCGGCGGGCGCGTCCGGGGAAGATCGGCTCGGGGCGATCCGGTTCGGATGACCGGCCGCTACTTTCGGGTTCATCGAGTTAGGCACCCGGGCGGTGGTGCCGGCTGTAGCGGCTGAGCCGGCCCGTAAACTGGGTGGGAGGGACGACCGATGGACGATGCGAGTCCGGGCGTGGGGCGGGCGGTGACGGCAGCCGAGGCACGGGCAAACGCTCACGGGACGGCCGGGCTGCGGCTGGCTGATCTGATTTTGGGATTGTTGAACGAGGAGGAGGGCCGTCCGGCCGTCCTCGTCGAACGGCTCGGGCTCGACCCCGGTCGGGTCCGGGACGCCCTAGCCAACCTGACGGATGAGTCGTCGCCGCCGGCCCCGCCGGTGTCGTCTCTCCTGGCCGCGGCCCGGGCCTGGTCGCTCGGCCGCCGGGCCGACCCGGCCGTCCTGACCGACGCCTTTTTCCTGGCCGTCCTGCGGGCCGACCCGGCGCTCGCCGCCCGGCTCGGCCTCGACCCGGCCAAGATCGACGCGCTCCTGACCAGCCCGGACGACCCGGTCGTCCCGCCGGGCGAGCCGCCGGCCCTCTTCGCCCTGCCCGACCCGACCGCCGAGCACGACGCCGCCCGGGTGGTCGACGCCAACCTGAACCGTGGCCGGGAAGCCCTCCGGGTGCTGGAGGACTACGCCCGGTTCGCCCTGGAAGACCGATTCCTGACGGAGCAGTTCAAGGACCTGCGGCACGAGCTGGCCGCGGCCGCCGGGCGGGTGCCGCCGGGGCTCCTGTTGGCCGCCCGCGAGACGCAGCACGACATCGGGACGAGCGTGACCGCGGCCGGCGAGTACGACCGGCGGTCGGCCGGGCAGGTGGCCGAGGTCAACCTGAAGCGGCTCCAGGAGTCGCTGCGGAGTTTGGAAGAGTACGGGAAGGTCCTCGGGGCGGACCTCGGCCGGGCGTTCGAGGGGTTGCGGTATCGGGTCTACACGCTCGAACGGGCGGTCGTGACCGGCGGCCGGGCCCGGGAGCGGCTGACCGAGGCCCGGGTGTACGTCCTGCTCACCGGGTCGGAGTGCGTGGCGTCCCTGGACTGGACGATCGAGCGTGCGGCGGCCGGCGGGGCGACGGTGTTCCAGCTCCGGGAAAAGAGCTTGCCGGACCGGGAGTTGCTCCGACGGGCGCGGGATGTCCGGCGTTGGACCCGGCGGGCCGGGGCGGTGTTCATCATCAACGACCGGCCGGACATCGCCCGGCTGGCCGAGGCCGACGGCGTGCATCTCGGGCAGGACGACCTGCCGGTGAAGGAGGCCCGCCGCGTCCTCGGGCCGGCCGCCCTGATCGGGGTCAGCACGCACTCGGTCGAGCAGGTCCGGCGGGCGGTCCTGGACGGGGCCGACTACCTCGGGGTCGGTCCGACCTTCCCGTCCCGGACGAAGGCGTTCGAGGCATTCCCCGGGCCGGACTTCGTCCGGGCGGCGGCCGCGGAAACGTCGCTTCCCGCGTTTGTACTCGGCGGCGTTGGTCCCGAGAACGTCGGGCAGGTGGTCGCAGCCGGGGGCCGGCGGGTGGCGGTGGGGGCGGCCGTCTGCCGGGCCGACGACCCGGAACCGGTCGCCCGGGTTCTCCGGGCGGCCTTAACGGATTGACCGCACCGTCGACCGCCGGGGCGTCATTCCGGTTCCGTCGGGAACCGAAGAAAAGAGGAGGGTGTCGGGTCTAGAGTACCTCCGGCGGTTTGGTAAAATGGGCGATCTGTATCCGACTGCGCGACCCGGGGTCCAACCCGGGGTGGCCCGACTGACGGGACCGCAGACGGACCGGGGGTGGGTCGGGTCCCGGGGGCGGGGTCACGGAATGGACGGAATCCGGGAACTCCTCGACGCCGCCCGGGCGGCCGGGCTGGCGGCCGGCCACTTCCGCGGGCTGCTGCACGTCGCCATCGGCCGCACGGTCAGCCGGCCGGACGGGTCGGTCGTCTCGACCGGGTTGACTTGGCGGGAGCTGGCCGCCCTGCTCAAACTCCTCAAGTTCGACCGGGAGCTGGTCCGGGAGTACGGGGCCGACCCGGACGAGCTGGCGCCCCGGGACCGGGAAAAGTTCTGGTACGTGGCGATCGGCCGGGCCGGGGTCGACTCCCGGGAGGCGGTGGCCGAGGCCGACCGGTTGGTCGGTCCTCTGAAGGCCCTGGGGTACGTCCTCGGGCCGCCCCCGTCGGCCGGCGGCCGTCTCACAACCCCCCCGACGCCGGCCGCCCCACCTAAGCCGAGCGGCCGGGCGAAAGGGAAGCCGGCCCCGCCGGCCAAGAAGGGGAAGAAAAAGGCCGAGTAGCCGGGTCAGATCAGCCGCCGGCGGCGGCACGCCTCGGTGTAGGTCAGCTCCAGTTCGACGGGGACGAACAGGTCGCCGACCAGTCGCAGCGGCATCGTCGGCAGACTGTCGCCGACCCGGAAGGCCGCCGGCCAGACCTGGATGGCCCCCCGGTCGCCCCGCTTCAGCGGGCGGTACGAGGCGGCGTAAAGAGTGGGTTCGTCGGGCAACTCCAGGGCCGTCGGGCCGCCCAGCTCCCGGATGATGTCGTTGTGCAGGACGGCATGCCGGTCCGTAACCACGTCCACCACGACGAGGCTCACCCCGGCCGCCAGGTAGGCCACGCACTTGGCCACGAACCCCTCCCGGGCTCCGCCCCGGTCCTTGTTGCCCGGGCTGACGAGTTCGACCGCGCCGACCAAGGTCCGGCCGTACCGGTCGGCGAACACTTTCAGTTCGGTGACGTCCGGGAACTCGACCGGGAAATCACCGGCCGCGACCGGCGGGGCGTACACCGCCGGGGCGACCGCTGCCCCGCCGCCCACCCCGTTCGGTCCGGGGTAGGGCCCAATTACCCCGGACTCGAACGCCCCGATGTCGACTTCGATCAACCGTCCGACGTGCCGGGCGTCGAGGGCGAGGTACTCCTGCGGCAGGATGGCGTTCAGCCGGCCGGCGAGTTCCCCGATCCAGGCGGTGTGCAGCGACTCCCAGGGCAGCCGGGCCTCGTCGGGCGGGCGGTAGTGGTCGCGGATCGGCATCGGCCGGCCTCCCGGGGTCGGTGCCATCATACCCGGTCGGGGCCGTGGTCAGTCCAGGTCGGTACGGGTCAGGAACGGCTCGACCGCCTCCGCCGGGAGGGGCGTTCCGGCCGGGTCGCCGGCGAGCATCAGCCCGGCCGAGTTGATGACCCGGGCGGCGGCCGGGTCCGGTTCGGGCACCTCGGCCTTGTGGAGGACGCCGAGCGGCCGCCCGCCACCCACCTCGAAGAGGCTGTTGTTCAGCACCACCAGGTACGGCTCCCCGTCCGGCACCGCCAGTTCGGTCGTGTACGCCCGCAACGCCGCCTCGCCGGGTGGCAGCATCGGGTTGAATCGGCCCAGGAACTCCGTAACACCGAGACCGGCATCCCGGGCGGCACGGTGGGCGTCGGCCACGAACACCCGGCAGCGGACCGCCGACGCCTCGTAGCCGAGGACCAGGAGCGACGCCGGCGGCGCCCCGTCGCGGTGAAACCGGCTCGTCACCTGCTGGTCGAACCGCCCCAGCCGCTCCGGCACGAACCGCATGGGGAACGCCTCGACCAGCCGGAGCATCGCCCGCCGGAGGGTGTGCGAGTCGACCGGCCCGGCAAACCTCACGACCGCAAACCCGGGCTCGTCCAGCGCCGTCCGCCAGACCCGCCGGAAGATACCGACCGCGACCGCCCGGATGTCCTCCGGGTCTGGCGGGTCGAACCGGTAGGCGGACTCGGGCCAGGGCGGAGCGGCGGGGGTCATGCCGAGGAATACTCGCGGCGGCCGGGCGGCTGTCAGGCGGCATTTGTTCCGCGGCCGGCGGCCGGCCTAAAATGCGGCAGGACCCGCACCGCCGCCGAAGGAGCCTCCGTGACCGCACCCCGTCCGTCCACCCTCGAGCAGCTCCGCGACAGCGGCTGGCAGTCGAAATCCGTCAAGGACGAACTCCGCGCCAACTACCTGGCCGCCCTCAAGGCCGGCGACGACCTCTTCCCCGGCATCGTCGGGTACGAGGACACCGTCATCCCGGAACTGAGCATCGCCCTGCTCGCCGGCCACGATGTCCTCTTCCTCGGCGAGAAGGGGCAGGCCAAGAGCCGGCTCATGCGGTCCCTCGTCCGCTACCTCGACGAGGCCGTCCCGTACCTCGACATCCCCGGCTCGCCAGTCCACGAAGACCCGTACCGGCCGATCACCCGGGCCGGCAAGGAGTTGGTCCGGACCGTCCCGGAAGACGAAGTCCCGATCGCCTGGTGGCCGCGGGGGGAGCGGTACGCCGAGCGACTGGCCCCGGGCACGAAGTTCGCCGACGTGATCGGCGAGATCGACCCCGCCAAGCTGGCCACCGGCACCAGCATGGGTGCCGAGGACGCCCTGCACTTCGGGCTCATCCCCCGGATGCACCGCGGCCTCTTCGCCATGAACGAGGTCCCCGAGCTGGACGAACTCATCCAGGTCGGGCTGTTCAACATCCTCGAAGAGCGGGACGTGCAGATCCGGGGCTACCCGATCCAGTTCGACCTCGACGTGCTGGTCCTCTTCTCGGCCAACCCGACGACCTACAACCGGTCGGGCAAGGTCATCCCGCAGCTCAAGGACCGCATCGGCTCGCTCATCCAGACCCACTACCCGCTGGAGCGGGGGCTGGGCGTCGAGATCATGGAGCAGGAGGCGGGGCTAGACCTCGGCGGCGAGTACCCGGTGTTCGTCCCGTACTTCATGAAGGAGGTCATCGAGCAGGTCAGCGTGGCCGCCCGGAAGTCGAAGTACGTCGACCAGTCCAGCGGGGTCAGTGCCCGGTTCAGCATCGCCAACTACCGCACGATGGTGTCCAGCGCCCGGCACCGGGGGGTGCGGCTGGGGGAGAAGCCGGCCGTGCCCCGCATCAGCGACCTCGGCCACCTGCCCACGTCGTCCCTGGGCAAGTTGGAACTCGACCTGATGGGCTCGCACCAGATGGGCGAGAAGCAGGTGCTGGAGGCGATCGTCGCCGACGCCATCCGGACCGTGTTCGAGGAGTACGTCGACAAGCACGGGCTGGACGACATCGCCGACGTGTTCTCGAAGGGGGTGAAGATCGAGGTCGGCGACATGCTCCCCAGCTCGGAGTACGCCAAGCGGCTCAAGCGGGTGCCGAAGGCGTGGGAGAAGGCGTTCGAGGTGAACGCCGGGGAGTCCGAGGCGGTCCGGGCGTCGTGCGTCGAGTTCGTCCTGGCCGGGCTGTACGCCGGCGACCGGATCAGCCGGTCGAGCAAGCACGGGCGGATCAGTTACGAGACGTGACCATGTCGGCCGTCGTACCCTACGAGCAGCGGTTGGGCGCGGACTTCGGCTGGGCGTTGCGGGAAGGGAGTTTGCACTTCGAGGAGCGGAGCGCCGTCTTTAGGACGGTCCGCGGCATCGCCCGGCAGCTAGATGGGATCGGCGTCCGGTACGCGATCGCCGGCGCCGTTGCCATGTTCCTCCACGGTTACCGCCGGTTTACGGAGGATGTCAACGTCCTCGTGACCGCGGACGGGTTGGAACGGCTCCAAGAACTGTTGATCGGTTCCGTGTACGTCCGCTCGGCCGTCGGGGGCCGGGACTTACGAGACGCTGAGACCGGGGTCCGAATCGAGTTCCTGGTCGCCGGTGAATGCCCAGGACATAGGAGATCCGAACCCGTCGCGTTTCCCGATCCCGAGGAGGTCGCCGTCGAGGTCGGTGGGGTTGCGTGCCTCAGCCTGCCGGCCCTGGTTGAGTTGAAGCTCGCGGCGGCCTCGCCGCGGCGCCTCAAGCACGCGGCCGATGTCCAGGAGATGATCCGCGTTCTAGCCCTCCGGCTCGACCTCGCCGATCAGCTCGACCCGTCGGTCCGGGACCTCTACCGCGAGTTGTGGCGGGAGCTGCAAGTCGCCCCTGCCGACGAGTCAGGCCGCCGGAACAGCCACGAGACCTGACCGCGGCCGCGGCGCCACACCCCGGGGCCCTGCCCGGCCACCCTTCGGCCTTCACCACCCCCCCCCTGACTCCGTGGGTCGCTCCGGGTGCCCCGCCCCTGACGGTCGTTCCGGGTTTGTGCAAAGTCCGGGGGTTCCGGGTGCCGAAATGTGTTCCAACGCGACCGGGCGCGCGGACCCTCGTTCGCGGGGGGCGGGGCGTCCGCGGGGGGGAACCATGAAGCGTACCGCGACCACACTGGCGATGCTGGCCGGGTTCGGCGGGGGGTGTGCCACCGCCGACAAGCCGGCCGCCAAACAGCCCGGGATGCAAGGCGGGTTCGGGACCGTGACCCGGCCGGTGGCCGCCCCCGGGGTCCAGGGCCCGGCCGGCGAGATGCTCCCGATGAGGACCAGCCGCGGTGCCATGCCGGCCGGCGGGAAGGTGGCCGCCGCCGACAAGGGGGTGGTCGTCCAGGCCAGCATCCCGGGCGTATACGGTGACAGCAAGATCGTCCAAGCTAACGGGTTCGGCGGGCCCGGGGCGGGGTACGGCGGGCCCGGGCCGCACTCGAACGCCGGCATCCTGCCGGTCCCGGGGATGGGGCCGCCGGGGGCGGTGGCCGCCGTCGGGGCCCTGGTCCCCGGCATGCAGCGGGCCCCGAACACCCAGCGGACCTCGATCCGGTTCACCGGCCCGGCCGGGATGAAGGTGACCTGGCAGCTCCCGTCCGGCGAGTTCAACCCGGAGGCCACCGGGCTGACCGCCCCGGCCGACTACAACTTCCTCCAGGCCCAGGTGTACCGGCTGCGGCTGTCGCAGATCCTCCCGAACTACCCCGGGAAGACGTTCTACCCCACCCTCCAGGTCGAGCCGGCGAACCCGAAGACGGTGACGTTCCTGGCCCACTCGTTCGTCCCGGTGTCGTTCGCCGACGAGGACTTCCGGCAGGCCGCGGCCGGGAACCTGGTGGTCAAGGTGGTCTACCTGCCGGACCCGGCGTTCCAGGACTTCGCCACCGTCGAGGGGACGGCCGAGTTGGTCTCGACCCGGCTGGAGCCGGGGGCCGACCCGGTGGCCGAGGCCCAGCGGCGGGGGACGATCCTGGCCGTCGTCCGGATGGGCGGGATCGACCTGGAGAACCGGGCGGCCCCGGCCATGAACGCCCCGCCCGGCGGGATGATGGGCGGGCCGGGGATGATGGGGGTGCCGGTGATGATGAACCCGGGCTCGCCCCCGGGGACGGCCTCGGTCGGCGGCCCGGCGGCCCTGTCGCCGGCGGCCAAGCCGCTCGTCCCGTCGGCCCCGGCCGCCCCGGCGGCCAAGCCGACAACCTCGCCGGTGGTCGCCACCCCGGCCGTCCCGCTGGCCCCGACCGGGCCGGCCACCCTGCCGCCGATCAAGTAGGGTCGCCAGACCCCACCCCCTAGCCCC
>JAIEQO010000224.1 GCA_019747655.1 Gemmataceae bacterium
ATTTGTGGGGGGGGTCGGGGGGGGGCCGCCGGGCCGTGTGTTGTTGGCGGGGCGGGGGGGCCCCCCCCCCCGACGCTCACGAGTGCGGACGCATGCTCACCGGGGAAATCCAGGTCCGGGTGCGGTACGCCGAGACCGACCGGATGGGGCTGTTGCACCACGCCAACTACCTGGTCTACTTCGAGCAGGCCCGGACCGAGCTGCTGCGGGACACCGGGCGGTCGTACCGCGACCTGGAGGACGCCGGGTTCTACCTGGTGCTGGCCAAGGCCGAGGTCCGGTACAAGCTCCCGGCCCACTACGACGACGTGCTGACGATCCGGACGACGGTGGTGCGGACGAGCCCGGTCCGGCTGGAGCACCGGTACGAGGTCTTCCGGGCCGGCACCCTCTTGGCCGAGGGCGCGACCACCCTGGCCTGTGTGGATAAGGCCGGGAAGCTCCAGGCCATGCCGGAATGGCTCTCCGAGTCGAAGTAAGCGGAGAACCATCGAGTTTAGACAGGATAACAGGATGGAACAGGATTTTTGACCTCGATCCTGTTCCATCCTGTTATCCTGTCTAAACTTCTTTCGGTCCGACGGCCAGCGGGGGCGTTCCGTGCGGCGGTTCTGGATTCACCACGTCCTGCCGGTCGCGTTCTGCCTGGTCCCGGTGCTGCTGGCCGGGCTGGTGGCCGCCGCCGTCCCGGCCGACGCCCGCCGGGACTACCTGGCCCGGGTGAAAGACTCGGGGGTCGACTGGGTCATCCTGGCCCTCGGGGCGGCCCTCTTCCTGGCCCAGACGGTGCTCGCCTGGCGGGCCCTCCGCTGGCGGGCCGACAAGGCCGACTTCGACACCGGGGCCGACCGCTGGCTGACCCACCTGTCCCAGGGGGCCGAGTGGTTCCCGCTGCTCGGGCTGATCGGGACCGTGGCCGCCATCCTCCAGACGTTCAGCGCCTTCTCGCCCGAGCGGCCGCTGTCGCAGTTGGAGATCATCCGCAAGTACGCCCCGGCCATCACGGCCACCGGGAGCGGGCTGTTCATGGCCCTGGCCAACATCCTGCCGACCTGGGTGGTGGCCGTCGGCCGCGACCTGATCCGGTCGCTCGGCGGGTACGCCCCGGCGGCCGCCGACACCTCCCCGGTCCCGCCGGCGGTGGCCGGGCTGCCGGCCGCCGTCACCCCGGTCGGGGCGAACGGCCCCCGGGGTGGCGCGTGATCCGCCCCCCCCGCCGGTCCGTCACCCGGTTCTTCATCCCGCTGATCGACGTACTCATCCTGCTCTTCTGCATCTTCCTGCTGATGCCGTTCGTCAGCGCGCCGAGCCCGGCGGACGACGACAAGGCCACCGCCAAGCCGCCGGCGGCCCCGGAGTTGCCGACCGACGTGCAGGAGCTGCAGAAGATGCTGGCGGCCGCCGCCCGCGACCGGGACGAGGCGGTGCGGCGGCTGGACCGGTATCAGAAGGAGCGGGGCGAACGGCTGGTGGTCCGGGTGCTGGAGATCGACCCGGACTCGGGTAAGCTGTACTACTACGCCCCGGGCCGGCAGGAGGTGGCGTCCCAGGCCCAAGCGGAGCAACTGATCGCCTTCCAGAAGCGGCTGGCCGGGGAGAAGGACGTGTACTTCCTGATCCTGTACCCGCGGAAGGCGTCCCCACACCCGGTCCAGGCCGACCTGGACCGCTACCGGGCGTGGTTCAAGGACACCCCGCACGGGTTCGACATCCCCAAGGCCGGGGCGTGAAACCATGAGCAGGACAGCCGCACGATCAACACAGATTAAGTATTTTGATTGATCGTGCCTTTTGTCCGCGTTCATCGTGCGGCTCGTTCCGGAGTCATTCCTCATGTTCGCCGCGGTCCCGCTGTTCATGGCCGAGATGCAAGACCGCCTCGAACTCTTGGCCATGAAGTGTCTGACCGTCCTGGGCGGGTTCCTGGCCGGGTACGTCGGCGGGCTCCTCGCCGGGTGGGGGTTCGACCGCTGGGTGTACAAGGGGAAGACGCCGGGGGGTCTGAAGCGGACCGCCGGCACCGCCCTCGGGCTGGTCGTCGCCCTCATCATCGCCCTGATGATCTTCCGGTTCGGGGACGGCGGCGGGACGGGCGGCGGCACCGGGGCCGACGAGGGGAGCGGCAAGGCCGGGCCGGTGTCCCCCGCCGACCTGCCGGCCGCCAAGAAGGACGAGCGGCCGCCGCCGAAGGTCGAGGCGCTGCCGACCCCGGAGAAGGGACCGGGGGACGTGAGCGTCCCGGTCACGTTTCTCGGCGGGGCCGACGTGGTCGGGGACAAGTTCTACCTGCTCGACGGCGGCCGGCTGACGTTCGACGAGCTGAAGGCGGTGCTGGCCAAGCGGAAGGCCGAGGCCGGCGGCCGGAACGTCTTCCTCTTGGTGCAGTTCCCGGCCGCCAACCGGATCGCCGACGACAGCGTCAACGTCAGCCAGGTGACGGACTGGGCCAAAGGGGCCGGGTTCCAGGTCGTCTTCCCGGGAAGACCTTAAGACAACCCCACCCCCTAACCCCCTCCCCCGCGGGGGGAGGGGGGACCGAACCGGGGGTCGATCTCCGGTTCCCCCTCCCCCCGCGGGGGAGGGGGTTAGGGGGTGGGGTCCCCGCTCATCACATGTCCGCCACCCACCTCGCTTACACCGTCGACGCCGCCACCCCCCGGGTGCTCGTGTTCGGGCACAAGGGGTCGGGCAAGTCGTACCTCCTCGGGGCCCTGTACCAGGCCGGGGAGAAGCAGGGCGAGCTGCTCGGGGCCGAGGTCGAGGACTTGTCCTTGCCGCCCCGGCTGGCCCTGATCCGGGACGCCGTTTACTACAACACCGACTTCGTCCAGTCCCAGACCGAGCTGATCCACACCCCCATCCGGCTTAGGCCGTGGCGGGGCGGGGCCTGGGCCGGCGGCCCGGGGGTGGTCGAGTTGCTCGACTGCGACGGGCAGGCCGCCAAGTCCGTGATGGCCGGGGCCGACCGGCTCCGCGACCGGGACGTGCGGGGCACCCTGGCCGCGGCCGTCGTCCGGGCCGACGTGATCGTGCTGGTGGTCAACGCCGGGGCCGGCGAGAAGGACCTGGGCCGGCAGTTCGACGACTTCCTGTTCTTCCTCCAGGAAGTCGCCCGGCGGAAGGAGTTCCGGCGGGAGGTCGGCGGGTTCCCGGTGGCCCTGGTCCTGACCCAGTGCGACGGGCTGGCCAAGCCCGGCGAGTCACGGGCCGAGTGGGAAGTCCGGGTCGAGCGTCGGCGGGAACACGTCGTCGCCAAGTTCGAGGACTACCTGCGGGACGCCAGCCCGGAGCCGGGTATCCAGTCCCCTTACCTCCCGTTCGGCCGGGTCGATCTGACCGACTACGCGGTGGCCGTCCGCTGGCCGAAGCTCCGGGATGTCGAGCACCCGCCGGACGAGCCGTACCGGGTGGCCGAGCTGTTCCGGGAGGTGTTCGCCGCAGCGGCCGCCCACCGCAAGCGGGTGAAATCGTCCGACCGTCGGCTGAAAACGACCGTCTGGGCTGTCCTCTGCACCCTTTGGGTACTCGTCGCCGCGGCGATGGTGGTCGGCTACTTCCAGCCCCAGGCGGCCGACCCGGGGCTGGCCGACCGGGTTCGGGCGTACTGGGAGCAGGACCCGCCGGCCGCGGTCCGCCTGAGCGACCGGAACATCGCCAGGACCAAACGGACGCTCACGAACTTCCATGCCGACCCCGGGTTCTTCTCGCTGCCCGAAGACTTGCAGCGGTTCGTCACCGGCCGGCTCCGGGAGGTCGAGGACTACCAGGCGTACAAGGCCAAACTGCTCGCGGCATCGGCCCCGGCCGACGCCCGGACGCTGGACGACCTGGCCCGGGCCGAAACCGTGCTGACAACCGACCTCGCCTTACCCGCCGAGTACACCTGGGCCGACACCGAGGCCGGCCGGCTGCGGGACAAGTGGCTCGCGGACGTGCCGCTCATCCGCAAGGCCGAACTCGGGTGGTACGACTGGTTCCAGGGGCTGATCGGCCGGGCCGTCAACCTGAGCCTGACCCGGGGGTTCGACGACGACTGGCGGGCCCGGGTCGGGGACCTCCTGGCCGACGCCCGGAAGCCGATCGATCTAGGCGCCCAGCTCCCCGAATCGGCCGAGGTGCCCCAGCCGCGGGGCGGGGCGGTGACGGAGCGGGTGCCCTACGAGTACGACCGGGTCTACCAGGCCCGGCGGGAGTGGGAGTTCGCCCGGGAGCGGCTCCTGCACCTGCGGGACCTGGCCGACGCCCTGGCGCTCACCCCCGACCCCGGCGACCCGGCCCGGCGGGCGCTGTTCATACCGCCGCCCGGACCAAAGTCCGAGGCCGACGAACTCCCCGGCGTCCGGCTCGCCGCCCTCCGAAAAGAGTACCCACCGAGGACCGACATCTACGCGATATCCGACCACCCGGTGAAGGCGACATATCCGGAGTGGGAGCTGGCCAACTTCCCGGAGCCGGGCCGGTCGGTCCTGGCGGCCCGGGCGCGGGAGTCGTTCGCCAACGGCGTCGGGCACGCCCGCGGCCTGATCCGCGGACGGCTGCCTGCGGATACTCCCGAGGGGTGGGCGAAAGTGGCCGCGGGGCTGGGCGACCGGCCGTTCCCCCAATGGGGCGAACTCCTGCGGGTCCTGGCCCGACTCGAAAAGCCGGCCGCCCCCGACCCGGTGGCCGAGCTGGCGGCCTTCCTCCGGGCGAAGGAGTTCGCCTTCGACCTCATAGGCGTCGAGGTGGCCATCCCGCTCGCGCTGCGGGTGCCGCAAGTAGTCCCGGCCGGGCCGCTCACGATCACTGTCACCCCCGCCGCCGGCGGCGACCCGGTGAAGAGCACCTTCCGGCCGGCCGGCGATGGCACCCAGCAGGGGCAAAGCGTACTCACCCGGTTCACCCCGGACGGTGCGGGGTCGTTCGTCGTTCGACCGGGTGATGGCCTCCGGGCCGAGCTGCCGGTCCGCTCCGGCGACCAGCGGTTCACGCTCGTCTGGGACGAGGGCGGGCCGAAGACGTACCCGCTCGGCCGGCTGGCCCGCGAGCCGAAGCTCGTGCGGGAGGGGGCACCACCGGAGCCTGCCACTGGCGTGGTGTTGACCCCGGCCGCCGGTTCGGTAGTCCCGCGGGTGCCGGTCCTCCTGCCCGACGACTTGCGGTAGGCCCGCCGCAAGGCGATGTGGTATAACCTCTCTAACCCGCACACCCGCACCGACCACCGCCCCGGGCCGAGGAGGGCCGGCATGCACATCCAGGACATCTTCGCCCAGCACCGGACCACGTTCAGCTTCGAGTTCTTCCCGCCGAAGACCGACGAGGCGAGCGAGGAGCTGTTCCGGACGATCGCCGCCCTCCAGGCCCTTCAGCCGTCGTTCGTATCCGTCACCTACGGGGCCGGCGGGTCCACCCGCGACCGCACCCACGACCTCGTCGTCCGCATCCAGAAGGAGACCCGCCTGACCGCGGTGTCGCACCTGACCTGCGTGTGTCACTCGCTGGAGGAGATGACGGGCATCCTGGACCGGTACGCCGCGAGCGGCATCAAGAACGTACTGGCCCTCGGCGGCGACCCGCCCAAGAACCTGGAAAACTACAAGCGGTCGGACGACGCCTTCCAGTACGCCGACCAGTTGGTGAACTTCATCCGCGGCCGGACGAACGCCCCGGATCGCCGCGGCTTCGGGGTCGGGGTGGCCGGATTCCCGGAGGGGCACCCCGGCTGCCCGAACCGGCTCAAGGAGATGGACCACCTGAAGCGGAAGGTGGACGCCGGGGCCGACTACATCTGCACGCAGTTGTTCTTCGACAACCGCGATTTCTACGACTTCCGGGAGCGGTGCGAGCTGGCCGGGGTCACGGTGCCGATCGTGGCCGGGATCATGCCGATCGGGTCGAAGCACGGGATGACCCGGATGGCGGAACTGGCCCTGGGGGCGAAGATACCCGCCAAGCTCCTGCGGGCGGTCGGGCGGTGCGGGGACGACGAGGCGGTAGCCCGGGTCGGCACCCACTGGGCCACCGAGCAGTGCCGGGACCTACTCGACAACGGCGTCCGCGGCATCCACTTCTACACCCTGAACAAGTCGGACGCCACCCGGCAGATTTACCAGAACCTCGGGGTGGCGGACTCCGTCGCCCTGCGGGCGGGGTGATGCGCGGGCCGGATGGTTCCAGCCCGGTGACACACCCCGCGCCTGACGAATCAGTTTGCGGCCTGACGAATCCGGCCGCGGCCGAACAAATCCCGGTCAGACAATCATCCGTCGGGGTGACGACGATGCGACGGCTCCTCCTCCTCGTCCCCGCGCTCGCCGTTGTTGCCCTCCCCTCCCCCGCTCAACCGCCGGCCCGACCGGCGGTTGAGGGGACGAAGGGGATGGTCGTCTGCGTCTCGCCGCTGGCGGCCGACGTAGGGCTCGACATCCTCAAGAAGGGTGGGAACGCCGTGGATGCGGCGGTGGCGGTGGCGTTCGCCCTCGCCGTGACGTGGCCGGAGGCCGGGAACATCGGCGGCGGCGGGTTCATGATGGTGGCCGTCCCGGGCAAGCACCCGGTCTGCATCGACTACCGGGAGACGGCCCCGGCCGCGGCCAAGCCGGACCTGTTCGCCGACGGGACGGTGACGTGGCTCGACCACAAGGCGGCCGGCGTCCCAGGAACCGTCCGCGGCCTGGGGCTCGCCCACAAGAAGTACGGCAAGCTGCCGTGGAGGGACGTGGCGGAGCCGGCGAGGAACCTCGCCTGCATCGGCTTCCCGGTGAACGAGGTGCTGGCCGGAGGTCTGAACCGGGTGCTCGCCGACCCGAAGACGACGAACCCTGAGTTCAAGAAGGCATACGGCAAGCGGGATGGGTCGAAATGGGCGGCCGGTGACACCCTGAAGTTGACTGACCTCAGCCACACGCTCCACTCGATCGCCGAACACGGTGCCCACGAATTCTACACCGGCCCGTACGCCGACGTGCTCATCGCGGAGATGAAGGCCGGCGGCGGGCTCATCACGAACGACGACCTCGCCAAGTACGAGGCGAAGGAGCGAAAGCCGGTCCACACGACCTACCGCGGGTATGACGTGTACGGCCCGCCGCCGCCCAGTTCCGGTGGCATCGCCGTCGCCGAGATGCTCAACATTCTGGAAAACTTCGACCTCGCCAAGCACGGCCAGGGGTCGCCCGAGGCTACGCACCTGATGATCGAAGCCATGAAGCGGGCCTACGCCGACCGGGCCCGGTTCGTCGGCGACCCAGACTTCGTGGAGGTGCCGAAGCACCTGACCACGAAGGCTTACGCGAAGCGGCTGGCGGCCGGCATCGACCCGGCCCGGGCCACCCCGAGCGAGGCCGTCGCCCCCGAACTCCCGCTGGCCGGCGAGGGCGACAGCACCACCCACTTCAGCGTCATCGACGCCGACGGGATGGCCGTCAGCAACACCACCACACTGGAGAACAGCTACGGCAACCGGGTGGTGGTCCGCGGGGCCGGGTACATCCTGAACAACGAGATGACCGACTTCAACCCGAAGCCGGGTGTCACCGACCGGGGCGGGCGGATCGGCACCCCGGCCAACGTCATCCGCCCCGGCAAGCGGATGCTCTCGTCCATGTCCCCGACGTTGGTGCTGAAGGACGGCAAGCCGGTCCTCGTCACCGGCAGCCCGGGCGGCCGGGCCATCCCGAACACGGTGTTGAACGTGGTGGTGAACACCATCGACTTCGGGATGACCCCGGCCGAGGCGGTGGCCGCCCCGCGGGTCCACCACCAGTGGTTCCCGGACACCGCCCTGATCGAGCCGGCGAAGGACCGGCCGGACTTGTTCGACGTGCTGCGGAAGAAGGGCCATAAGGTGCTGCCCCACCGCCAGGGCGACGCCCACACCATCGACGTCGACCCGAAGACGGGTCGGTACGTCGGGGCGGCCGACGGGCGGATCGACGGCAAGGCCGCGGGGTATTGATCCGTAGGGTGGGACGAGGCTCTGCGAAGTCCCACCACAGGGAGGATGGTGGGACTTCGCAGAGCCTCGTCCCACCCTACAAGATTTCCCGCCCCACCCCTTGCTGACGGGCGAGGTCAGCCACCCGGGCCGCCAGGGCGATGTCCTCCAAGCCGATCCCGAGCGACTTGAACACCGTCACGTCGGCGGCCGACTCCCGGCCGGGGTACTTGCCGACGACCAGCGGCCCCAGCTCGACCACGTCCGCCCACGTCAGCACGTTCTCCTTGAGCGGGGCGACAAGGTCGCCGGCCTCCAGCCGGGCCTGTTCCTTGCTGTCCACCGCGACCAGGGCCGCCCGGCGGAACAGCTCGACGTCGGCCTCGGACTTGGTCAGGTAGTTCGACCCGGCCAGGTTGACGTGGCAGCCGTCCGACAGCCACTCGCCCTTGAGAACCGGCTCCCGGGCCGTGGTCGCGGTGCAGGCGATGTCCAGCCCCCGGGCGGCCTCCTCCGGCGTGGCCACCGGCACGACATCGACGCCGGTTTCGGCCGCGAGTTGGTCGGCAAACGCTTTCCGCCGGTCGGCGTCCCGGCCGTACACCTTCACGAGCTTGACCGGCCGGACTTTGCAGACCGCGAGGATTTGCGTGCGGGCCTGTTTGCCGGTCCCGTAGCACCCCAGCGTCACGGCGTCCGGCCGGGCGAGTTTCTTGGTCGCCACCCCACTCGCCGCCCCGGTCCGGTACTGGCCGAGTACGTCGGCTTCGAGGATGGCCGTCATCGCCCCGGTCTTGCCGTCGAACAGGGTGACGTGGAACCGGGCCCCGGCCTTCGTGGTGGTGTACGCCTTGAACCCGATCACCCCGAGCGTCTTGGCCGCGGCCGGCAGGACGTGGAGCATGACGGCGTCGGTCTGGCACCGCCGGCGGGGGACGTTCTCGGCCTCGTCCAGCCCGAGCTTCTTGAACGCCGCCCCGACGGCCTCGAGGGCGAGGTCCGTCGTCACCAGCCGGCCGACCTCGTCCTCGGACAGGTAGAGTACCGGCATCACGAACCCCCGGGTGCGGCGGACCTACCCCCAGTCTCGCCGAACGGGCGGGGAACGACAACTCCCGGGGAGGGTCAGTTCACCCAGACCCCGCCGCCGAACGACGGGGCGAACGCCAGGAAGTCGTCGGGCGGGGTGGCCGCCCCGACCGCCGCCCGGTCGACCAGCGGCCCGCCGCCCGGCCCGGCCCCGGCCAGTACCGACCCGTCGGCCGCCAGCCCTACCGACACCCCGCCGGCGAACGTCGGGGCGAAGGCGTAGTACGTCCGGACCGGCGTGGGGTTCGTCCCCTGGTAGACCGCGACCGCCGGCCCGCCGCCGGCCCCGGCCCCGACCGCCAGGTAACCGGCCCCGGCCCCTACGAACACCCCGCCGGTGAACGTCGGGGCGAAGGCGAAGAAGCTGGC
>JAIEQO010000945.1 GCA_019747655.1 Gemmataceae bacterium
ACAGCTCGTCCCGCCGCCGGCCCTCGACCCGAAGACGGCCCGGCTGGCCGCCGCCGCCGAGCAGGTGCTGGCCGAGCTGCACCCGGCGGCGGCCGACCGGGTGACGATCTTCGTCGACCTCGCCGGGCAGGCGGCCCGGGAGCGGGCTGCGGGAAAGCCGGCGTCGTACCGCCCGGACCAACTGCTGGCCACGGCCGTCAGCGGCTGGGTGCGGGGGAAGAACGGGGCGTCCACCGACCCGGACGCGGCGGCGAAGGCGTGGGCCGCCCGGGAGGCCGTGCTGGCCTACCAGCGGGGGATCAACACCAACGACCGGCAGGCCGTCCTGCGGGAGTACCAGCGGGCCTACCCGCTCGGGCTGGACGAGCTGGCCACGGTGATCTCCATGCTCCCGCCGGCCGAGCCCGAGGACCTCGCCGCCCGGACCGGCACGGCAGTCCGGCCCGGGCCGGGCGTGCCCGAGGGCGTCTACCGTCGGAAGACCGGGCCGCACAACCAGCACCCGGCCGGGGTCGAGTACCTGGTCAAGCTGCCGCCCGAGTACCACCACGGCCGGGCCTACCCGGTGCTGGTCGTGATGGGGTACGCCGGGATCGACCCGGAGAAGATGGTCGGGGCGCTGGCCACCGAGGCCGACCGGCACGGGTACGTCGTCGTCGCCCCGGTCTGGGCCCCGGCGTTCGGCCCCCAGACCCGGTGGACCTACGACCCGGACGACCACGACTTCGTCACCGGCCCCCTGCGGGACGTGGTCCGGCACTTCGCGGTGGACAACGACCGGGTGTTCCTGCTCGGGTTCGGCGGCGGGGCGGACGCCGCCCTGGACGTGGGGGCGTCGCACCCCGACCTGTTCGCCGGGGTCATCCCGGTCTGCCCGAACCCGCGCTGGCAGGGGCTGTTCATCGAGTACTGGCGGAACGCCCAGAAGCTGCCGGTGTACGCCGTCACCGGCCAGATGGCCCTGGAGGGGAACGTCAACATCCGCCGGGTGTTCGAGCGGTGGATGCCGAACGGCTTCCCGGCCGTGCAGGTCATCTACAAGGGCCGGGGGATCGAGTGGTTCCCGGCCGAGGTGCCGGTGATGTTCGACTGGATGGGGCGGAAGAAGCGGGCCAACGGGACCGCCACCCTCCAGCTCGGGGCCGGGGCCCGGCAGCGGTGGCAGACGATCCGGGCGTCGGACGACCGGTTCTACTGGCTCGGGGCCGACGCCATCGACCCGAAGAACCTGGCGGTGAACTACCCGCCCGGGCGGACCGTCACCCCGGCCCAGCTCGACGGCGACATCCGCAACGGGAACCTCATCACCGTCCGGGCCCAGGGGGTGCGGCGGGTGTCGGTCTGGCTCGGGAAGGAGATGATCGACTGGGCCCAGCCGGTCCGGGTGTCGCTCAACGGCCAGCCGCTGGCCGGGTGGAAGCCGCGGGTCCTGGAGCCGGACATGGGCGTCCTGTTGGAGGACTACTACCGGCGGGGCGACCGGCGGATGCTCTACCTGGCCCGGATCGAGTTCCCGAACGCCAACTGACGGCCGGGGCGTGTGCCGGGCGGCCCACCCGGCGAGGGCGTCGTCCGTGAGTGGCCGGCGGCCGGCCCGGTGGCGGATCAGGCACCGCTTCAGTTGGAGGACGGCGACGGCCGCCCGGACGGCCGGCCGGCGGTCGTCCGCCCGCATGACCGCGGTGAGGGTGTCGAGCGCCAGCCCGACACCCTCGGCGATCCGGTCGCGGAGGGCCGGTCCGAGGGGGGCTTCAGTCGGCGGGGCGGGGGAGGGGGTCATCGGCGACGACGAGTGGGGATACTACGGTCCGGGCGACCAATACTGTTATTTTGTACAAAACCAATTGGGCTGTGTCAAGCCCCGGAACCGATTTTTCTAGCCGAGGGCCCGACCGAGCTGCGGCGGTTGGGATTGACGCGCCGCGCGGGACGGGTATGCCGCCGCGTCATGCGACCGATCGTACTCCTACTCGCAGCCGGGGTCGTCGGGTCGACGGGGTGTTCGGCGTTCGTCGCCAGCAGCGGCACCGAACTCGCCAAGCTCAAGACCCGGGACGAGGTCCGAGGGAAGTTCGGCGAGCCGGTTGGGCAGGGCACCGAGGAGGGCGAGTTCTACGAGGACTATCGGACCCGGCGGAAGATCGCCGAGCAGTGGAAGGGGATCTACAGCTGCATGGGGTTCGCCTACACCCTCGGGCTCAGCGAGCTCTACGCCTTCCCACACGAGGTCTTCGTCGCCGCCCGCCGAAGCCTCGCGGGGCAGACGGTCCGGGTGGAGTACGACGGGGCGGGTGAGGTGGCCGGCGTCCGGTTGATTGACGGCGGTGGCCCGACGGGGTGGCGGCGACCGACGCCGGCGGCCGCTCCGAGCCCGGGACCGCCGCCGTCACCCTAACCCGCCTCCTTCTCGGCCGCCTCGCCGCCGAACGTCGCCCGGAAGCCGGCCAGGTGGTCGGCCAACACCGCCTTGAGCTTCGCCGGGTGCAACTGGTCGGCGGCCGTGAACCGGAGCTTCAGCACGTCCGACCCGTCGGTCCGGTCGCCCTCGATCGCCGGGTCGACCCCGAGCCCGTCCACCTTCGCCAGGTTGAGCTGCCCCCGCCGGCCGACGAACCAGCACTCCAGGGCGTCGGCCTCCTTCGTCTTCAGCCGGCACCAGAACCGGGCCGACCCCCGCGGCCGGGCGGTGGCGGCGTCCCGCACGTCCCACTTGAACTCCAGGTCCGGCCCGACCTCCCGGAGCAGCTTGAGCACCCGCGGCAGCACCCCCCGGTCCCACTTCACCCTCCGCCCCGGCGGGAACCCCTTCTCGGTCAGGTGCCACTTTTCGCCGTCCTTCTTCCACGGCATCGCGCCCTCGACCCCCGCCGCCCCGACCCCGGTGTTGCCGAGGAAGGCGTCGGCGGCGGCTTTCAGGAAGGCCCGGAACCCGGGGGTGTCGACCTCCTCCTTCTTGTGGGCGATGACGACGATGTACTGGGCCCCCGGCCAGTTCCCGACCTCGACCCGCTTACTGTCCCGCGAGTAGCCTTCGAGCCCGGGGGTGTCGGACAGCGGCCGGAGGGCGAGTTGGGTCGCCAACACGTCCTGCTTGAACACCCGCCCGGGGACCCGGAAGACGAGCTTCAGGTACGCCTCGTGGCCGGTCATGGCGTGCAGGAACCAGCCGTCGGACTTCTTCGCCGCGGGCACCTCGACGATGGTGCGGTGGTTGTAGTTGGTCGGGCCGAACCCCGGGACCTTCCCCAGCTCGCACAGCACCCACGACAGGGCGTCGCCGGCCCACTTGCACGGCTTGCCGGTGGTGGTGACGCGGTCGGTCGTGTGCCACCGCGGGCCGTCGGCCTCCCACGGCAGCTTGTGCTGCTTGCCGACCTCGGCGATCTCCAGGTCGCCAACTCGGGCCCGGAGGGCGGCCTCGGCGTCGTACTTGGCCCGCTCGGCGTGCGGCCCGGCGTCGAGGACGCCCTTGAGGATGCGGGCCGTGTGCGACGGGGCCCCGGCCTCGTACTGCCGGACGACCTCCTCCGGCGTACCGCAGGCGACCACCCGGCCGCCGCCGCCGCCCGCTTCCGGGCCGAGGTCGATGACCCAGTCGGCCGTCTTGATGACGTCCAGGTTGTGTTCGACGGTGACGACGGTGTTTCCGAGGTCGACCAGCCGGTGGAGCACGTCGAGCAACTTCTTGATGTCGTCGAAGTGCAGCCCCGTCGTCGGCTCGTCGAGCAGGTAGAGGGTCTTGCCGGTGCTGGGCCGGGCGAGTTCCGCGGCCAGCTTGACCCGCTGGGCCTCGCCCCCGGACATGGTGGGCGCCGGCTGGCCGAGGGCCATGTACCCGAGGCCGACGTCATCGAGGGTCTGTAGCACGACGCGGATTTTCGGGATGTTGCCGAACAGCTCCAGGGCGTCGGACACCCGCAGGTCGAGGACGTCGGCGACGCTCTTGCCGTGGTACTTGACGGCCAGCGTCTCGGGGTTGTACCGCTTGCCGCCACAGGTGTCGCACTCGACCCACACGTCCGGCAGGAAGTGCATCTCGATCTTCTTCTGGCCCATCCCCTCGCACGCCTCGCACCGCCCGCCCTTCTGGTTGAAGCTGAACCGCCGGGGGTGGTAGCCGCGGACCTTCGACTCGGGCAGCCGGGCGAACAGTTCCCGCACGAGGTCGAAGACGCCGGTGTAGGTGGCGGGGTTCGAGGACGGCGAGTTGCCGATCGGGTCCTGGTCGACGTTGATGATCTTGTCGACGTGCTCCAAGCCCTGCACTTCGTCGTGGGCGGCCCCGGCGGTCTTGGCCCGGTGGAGCCTCCGGGCGACGGTGTTGTACAGCACCTCGTTGACCAGCGACGACTTGCCCGACCCGCTCACCCCGGTGACGGCCACGAACGCCCCGAGCGGGAAGTGGGCGTCGACGTTCCGCAGGTTGTGCTGCCGGGCGCCGATCACCGAAAGGAAGAAGGAAGAAGGGAAAAAGAAAAACTCGGACAGCTCCTCCGGTCCGGCGTCCGGGCCGGGTGCTACCTGCTCCGGTTCCTTTTTCCTTCTTCCTTCTTCCTTCCTCTGAATCGCCGCGACGCGGCGATTCGAGGGCACCGGGATGGCCAGCTTGCCGGACAGGTACTTCCCCGTGAGCGAGTCCTTCGCCTTGAGGACCTGCTTCGGGGTCCCGGCGGCGGTGATCTCGCCGCCGCGGTCGCCGGCCCCGGGGCCGAAGTCGAGCAGGTAGTCGGCGGCCGCGATCACCTCCCGGTCGTGCTCGACTAGGACCAGCGTGTTGCCGAGGTCGCGGAGCCGCTGGAGGGCCTGCAACAGCCGCTCGTTGTCGCGGGGGTGGAGGCCGATGGTCGGCTCGTCGAGGACGTACAGCACGCCCGTCAGGCCGCTGCCGATCTGGGAGGCGAGGCGGATCCGCTGGGCCTCGCCGCCGGACAGGGTCGGCCCGGATCGGGCGAGGGACAGGTAATCCAGCCCGACGTCCACCAGGAACCGGAGTCGGTCGCCGATCTCCCGCAGGACCTCGCCGGCGACGCGGCGGTCCTCCGCGGTCATGTCGAGGGTTTGGAACAGCCGGAGGGCGTCCCCGAGCGGCAGGCCGGACAGGTCGCCGATGGTCCGGTCGGCGAACCGGGTGGCGGCCGAATCGGCCCGCAGCCGCGACCCGTGGCAGGCGGGGCAGGGGACCTCGTCGACGAGGTGGTCGAGCCGCTGGCGGTAGACGAAGCTGACCCGCGACGCTTCGTCCACGGCGGGGAAGAGGCCCTTGTACTGGAACTTCTGGCCGGCGAGCGGGGGGCGTGAGCCCCCTGTCTCCGCCTTCCGCTTCCCGCGCGCTTGCCCGGGAACAGAGGGCTCACGCCCCCCGCTCGCCAAGACGAGCCAGTTGTCACCCGTCCCGTGCAGGACGGCCCGCTGGTGGGCCGGTTGCAGGTTCTCGTAGGGGGTGTCGAGGAGGAAACCGGCGTGCCGGGCGATGGCCTCGGCGAACGGCAGCCACGGCGACCCCGGGACGAGGTCCGGCCAGCCGCCGACCGCCCCTTGCCGGATCGTCAGCGAGGGGTCGCGGATCAGGAGGTTGGCGTTCGCCCCGCGCTGGACCCCCAGCCCCTCGCACGTCGGGCACCAGCCGAGCGGGCTGTTGAACGAGTAGTGGTGCGGGTTCAGCGGCTCGTAGCTGATGTTGCAGCGGTCGCAGGCGAGGTGCTGCGAGTACGTCTCGACCGGCCACCGCTCCTCGGGCTTGTCGGCGTCGACATACGCGATGTGCATGACGCCGCGGCCGAGGTCCAACGCCTGCTCGACCGCCTCGGCCACCCGGGTGCGGGTGCCCGGCCGGACGACGTTCCGGTCCACCACGACCTCGACCGCATGCTTGCGGCGGTGGTCGATGGCCGGCGGCTCGTCCAGGGTATAGCTCCTCCCGTCGACCCGGATGCGGGTGTACCCGGCCCGGCGGATGTCCTCCCAGACGGCGTCGTACTTCTCCTGCCCCTTCCGCTCGACCGGGGCCAGGATGTACAACTTCGTCCCCTCGGGCAGCCCGAGTACCTTGTCCACGATCTCGTCGGCCGTCTGCGTGCCGATCGGCTGCTGGCACCTGGGGCAGTGCCGCTTGCCCAGCCGGGCGTACAGGATGCGGAGGTAGTCGTAGATCTCCGTCACCGTGCCCACGGTCGATCGCGGGCTCTTGCTGGTCGTCTTCTGCTCGATGCTGATGGCCGGCGACAGCCCCGAGATGTGTTCAACCTTCGGCTTCTGCACCTGCCCGAGGAACTGCCGGGCGTAGCTGGACAGGCTCTCGACGTACCGCCGCTGCCCTTCGGCGTAGATGGTGTCCAGGGCGAGTGACGACTTGCCCGACCCCGACGGCCCGCAGAAGACGGTCATCTGCTCGCGGGGCAGCCGGGCCGAGACGTGCTTGAGGTTGTGCTGGCTCGCCCCCTCGACTTCGAGGTGGGTGATGTATTCCTGGCGGGAGTTTCGAGTTTGAGGTTTCGAGTTTCGAGTTTTGGTGGCGGACTTCCGCCTCGGGGACAGGACCGGGGCGAGGGCTTGGCCGGTGAAGGACTCACCGCACCTGGCCACGTCCTCGGGGGTGCCGGTGACGACCACCCGGCCGCCGCCGGACCCGCCCTCCGGCCCCATGTCGATCACCCAGTCGGCCGTCTTGACCACGTCCAGGGCGTGCTCGATGACGAGCACCGTGTTCCCCTGGGCGACGAACCCGTGCAGCACCTCGAGTAGCTTCCGGGTGTCCTCGAAGTGCAACCCCGTCGTCGGCTCGTCCAGGATGTACAGCGTCTTGCCGGTGCTGCGGCGGACCAGCTCCTTGGCCAGCTTGATCCGCTGGGCCTCGCCGCCGGAGAGCGTCGGCGACGGCTGGCCGAGCTTGATGTAGTCGAGCCCCACGTCGTGGAGGGTCTGGACCATCGCCCGGACCTTCGGGATGTGCTCGAAGTGGTCGAGGGCCTCCGCGACTTCCATCTCCAGCACGTCGTGGATCGACTTGCCGCGGTAGCGGACCTGGAGGGTTTCGCGGTTGAACCGCCGGCCCTCGCAGACCGGGCACGTCACCCACACGTCGGCCAGGAAGTCCATCTCCAGCCGGTTCGAGCCGTTCCCCTCGCACGCCTCGCACCGCCCGCCGGGCTTGTTGAAGCTGAACCGGCCGGGTGCGTACCCCCGGACCTTGGCGTCCGGCATCTCGGCGTACAGGCCGCGGATTTCGTCCCACAGTTTGATGTAGGTGGCCGGGTTCGACCGTGGGGTCCGGCCGATCGGCGTCTGGTCGATGTCGATGACCTTGTCGACCTGGTCCGCGCCGTCGATGCGGTCGTGGGCCCCGACCGTGTGCGGGGTGTCGTCTTCCTCGCCCTCTTCGGACTCGGGGGCCTGACGGCCCCCGCTCGCCAGCGCCAGGGCGAGTCCTTCGCGGAGGATGTCGTTCACCAGCGACGACTTCCCCGAACCGCTCACCCCGGTGACGCACACGAACACCCCGAGCGGGACATCGACCGTCACGTCCTTGAGGTTGTTCTGCTTGGCCCCGATGATCCGGAGCTTGCGGGCCGGGTCGACCGCCCGCCGCTCCTTCGGGACGGCGATCTCCTTCGTCCCGTTGAGGTACTGCCCGGTCAGGCTGGCCGGGTTGGCGAACACCTCGGCCGGCGTCCCCGCGGCCACGACCTGCCCGCCGCGGGTGCCCGGCCCGGGGCCGAAGTCGACCAGGTAGTCGGCGGCCCGCATCGTCTCCTCGTCGTGCTCGACGACGAGGACGGTGTTCCCCATGTCCCTGAGCCGTTCGAGGCTGGCGAGCAGCCGGGCGTTGTCCCGCGGGTGCAGCCCGATGCTCGGCTCGTCCAGGACGTACAGCACGCCGACGAGGCCGGACCCGATCTGGCCGGCCAGCCGAATGCGCTGGGCCTCGCCGCCGGAGAGGGTCGGGGCCGAGCGGTCGAGGGTCAGGTAATGCAGCCCGACGTTGAGCAGGAACCCGAGCCGGGCCCGAATCTCCTTGAGCAGCTCGCCCGCAATCGTCTTCGCGGTGTCGGACAGCCCGTCGCGGTAGCCGTCGAACCACGGCACGAGGTCCCCCAGCGGCGTCCGCCCGACCTCCACCAGCGTCTTGCCGCCGACCTTGACCGCCCGGGCCTGGGGGTTGAGCCGCTGCCCCTGGCAGGCCGGGCACTTCACCACCCGCATGTACTTCTCGAGCTGCATCCGGCGGGGGCCGGCCGCCGTCTTCTTGAACTGGGCCAAGAGCTGCGGGACGATCCCCTCCCACTTGCCGCCGTGCTTCCAGGTGGTGCCGTTCCGCTGCTTCCACTCCCAGACGATGTGGGCGTCGCCGCTGCCGTTGAGTAGCAGGTTCCGGTGCTCCGCCGGCAGGTCCTGCCACGGCGTCTTCAGGTCGATCCCGAGCGACTTGCCGACGCCCTCATAGATGTGCTTCCGCCACCGGCCCATCCCCTTCAGCGGCCCGACCAGCGGGACCGCCCCGGCCCACAGGCTCAGGGCCTTATCCGGGATGAGCAGGTCGGGGTCGAAGGTGTACTGGCTGCCCAGCCCGTCGCACCCGGGGCACATCCCGTGCGGGCTGTTGAAGCTGAACAACTGCGGCGACGGCGGCTCGTAACTGATGTCGCAGTGGGTGCAGGCGTAGTGGGCGGACAGGAGTAAGTCTCGAGTTTCGAGTTCGGAGTTACGAGTTTCCGAACCGCCGCCGTCTTCACTCGAAACTTGAGACTTGGAACTCGAAACTTCCGAAGAGATGATCAGGTTCCCGTCGGCCAGCCCGAGGGCCTGCTCGACGGCCTCGGCGAGCCGCGGCCGGTCTTTCGCGTCCGCCTTCAGCCGGTCGACGACCACCTCGATGGTGTGCTTGATCCGCTTGTCCAGCTTCAGCGAGTCGGTCAGCTTGACCAGCTCGCCGTCCACCCGGGCCCGGACGTACCCCTTCTTGATGAGGTCGGCGAAGAAGTCCTTGAACTCCCCCTTCTGCCCGCGAACCACCGGGGCCAGGACCAGGAACCGCGTCCCGGCCGGCAGGGCCAGCACCCGGGCGATGATCTGCTCCCGCGTCTGGGCGGTGATCGGCCGGCCGCAGTTCGGGCAGTGCCCCTCCCCCAGCCGGGCGTACAACACCCGCAGGTAGTCTGAGACCTCGGTGATGGTGCCGACGGTCGACCGGGGGTTCCGGCCGGCCGTCTTTTGCTGGATGCTGACCGCCGGCGACAGCCCGCCGACGTAGTCGGCGTCCGGCTTGGGCAACTGCCCGAGGAACTGGCGGGCGTAGCTGGACAGGCTCTCGACGTACCGCCGCTGCCCCTCGGCGTAGATGGTGTCGAAGGCCAGGGACGACTTCCCGGACCCGCTCACCCCGGTGAAGACGACGAGCTTGTTCTTGGGGAGTTCGAGGTCGACCCCGCGGAGGTTGTGCTCGCGGGCCCCCCGCAC
>JAIEQO010000048.1 GCA_019747655.1 Gemmataceae bacterium
GGCCCGGCGGCCAGCCCCCGAAGGTCGACCCGCGGGCCGGCGGCAAGGGGGCGGGCGCGGCCGGCGGCAAGGAGGCGGACGCCCCGGACGTCCCGATCGACCACCTGCTGGTGCGGTTCGTCGACTGCGACGTCCGGCCGGGGTACACCTACCAGTACCAGATCCAGGTCGAGATGGTGAACCCGAACTTCGGGAACTGGAAGGACATGGCCAACCCGGCCGAGGCGACGGAGGGGAAGTACCGGTTCTTGAGGGGAGAGTTCATCCCGCTGGACAAGGCCGTCACCGTCCCGGAGGAGTCGTTCCTGTACGCGGCCGACCCGGTCGCCTACCGGCAGCGGGTCCAGGACGAGTACAAGGGGATGACCAAGCTCCGGGACCGGCTCCAGGCCCGGGAGGACCAGGCGGTCGTCCAGGCGATGGCCTGGCTGGAGCAGGTCCGGACCGACACCAGCGGCCAGCGGGAGCCGGTCGGGGCGTGGGTGGTGGCCGAGTGGCCGGTCGGCCGCGGGGACTACGTCGGCAAGCGGACGTTCGTCCCGCTCCCGCTGTGGTCGAGCGAGACCAACTCGTACGTCCTGCGGGAGCTGTCGGCCGAGAAGGTGGTCAAGGGGCCGAACCAGCCGAAGGGCTGGCTGGTCGACTTCCCCAGCCGGGCGGTGCTGGTCGACCACGAGGGCGGCCGGGTCCGGACCCGGGCGAACGGGAAGGGGTACGACGAGGAGGTGACCAGCGAGCTCTTGATCGCCTACCCGGACGGCCGGCTGCTGGTCCGCAACGCCGCCGCCGACGAGAAGGACGCGAACCGTAAGCTGATCGCCGAGACGTGGGAGAAGTGGGTCCAGCAGGTCAAGAAGACCCAGTCCTCGACCCCGGCCGGCGGGCCGGCCAACCCGTTCGAGCGGCCGGGCCCGGGCGGCAAGCCCGGGCTCGGCGGGCCGACCGGCCCGGGCGGCGGCAGCGGCAACAACTGACCGGGCCGCGGCCCGGTCCGATCCCGACGCCGGGGGCGGGTGCCCCCGGCGTTCTCGTTTCCCCTTTCCCCCGGCCGCCGGGCGGGGGTATCATGCCGCCCCTTCCGGGTACGGGGGTCGGGCATGCGGGGCCGGGTCGCGGACTACCTGGTGTTGACGGCGGCCTCGGCCGCCCTGACCCTGCCGAACCTCGGGGCGGCGGCCCTGTGGGACGTGGACGAGGGGGTGAACGCGGAGGCCGCCCGGGAGATGGCCGAGGCCGGCACCTGGGTGATCCCGACGTTCAACTTCGAGCTGCGGACGGCCAAGCCGGTGATGCTGTACTGGCTCCAGCGGGCCGGCTACGCGGCGTTCGGGGTGTCCGAGTGGTCGGCCCGGCTGCCGTCGGCCGTGGCCGGGTGGCTGACGGTGCTGCTGACCTACGAGCTGGCCCGGCGGATGTTCGGCCGGCCGACGGGCCTTTTGGCCGGGGTGGTGCTGGCGAGCGCTGTGGAGTTCTGCGTCCTGACCCATGCCGCCACGCCCGACGCGACGCTGTTGTTCTTCACCGTCCTGACGTACTGCCTTTTCTGGGTCGGGCACGAGCGGCCCGCACAGGCAGGAATGCCCGTGCCACCGAGAGTAGATTCTGGTGGCACGGGCATTCCTGCCTGTGCGGGCCGCTCCTGGTGGCTGCCGTGCGCGGCGGGGTGCGGGCTGGCGGCCCTGACCAAGGGGCCGGTCGGGGTGGCCCTGCCGGGGCTGGTGTTCGTGCTGTACTTCGCCTGGAACCGGGAACTCGGGCGGCTCCTCGACCGCCGGCTCGGGTGGGCCGTGGTCGTGTTCCTGCTGGTGGCCGGGCCGTGGTACGGGCTGGTGACGGCCGAGACCCGGGGGGCGTGGGCCAAGGCGTTCTTCCTGAACGAGAACGTGAACCGGGCCCTGACCCCGATGGAGGACCACCGCGGGCCGGTGTTCTACCACGCGGCGGCGCTGCTGGTCTTGTTCGCCCCGTGGAGCGTGTTCCTCGGCGGGGTCGCGTGGTACGGGGTGAAGTGGGCTCGGGGGAAGACCCCACCCCCTAACCCCCTCCCCGCAGCAGGGAGGGGGGACCGGATAGACCCAGACCCCTCCCCCCGGCCCTCTCCCCCGGGGGGAGAGGGGGAGGAAGCCCCGAGCCGAGGTTTCGGGTCCCCCCTCCCCCTGTGGGGGAGGGGGTTAGGGGGAGGGGTCTCTTCCGGGCCGGGGGTGGGGTCTTCGGACCCCCGCCCCTACCGGTTCCTGGTCTGCTGGGTCGCCGCCTATCTCGTCGTCTTCTCGCTCGTCTCGACCAAGCTGCCGAACTACGTCCTGCCGGTGTACCCGGCCCTGGCGGTCCTGACGGCCCGGTTCCTGGTCCGCTGGCGGGACGGCGATGTCGCGGTGCCGCGGTGGCTGATGCCGGCGGCCGTGGTCGGGGTGGCCGTCGTGGGCTTGGCGGTCGGGGCCGGGCTGTTGGTCGGCGGCGGGGCGGTCCCGGTCTTGCCGGCGAAGGCCCGGGTGTTCCCGGGGCTGGAGACGTGGGCGTGGGTCGGGCTGGTCCCGCTGGCCGGGGCCGGGGTGCTGGCGTGGCACCTGCGGCGGGGCGACCGGCCGGCGTTCGTGACCGCGACGGCCGCGTGCTCGGTGGCCTTCGTCGGGCTGGTGGCGGCGTTCCCGGCCCTGGCGGTGGACCGATATAAGGCCCCGCGGGAGCTGGTCCGGCGGAGCGGCATCGACGATCCGGGACGAGACCTGCGGGTCGGCAGCCACGACTGGTTCCAGCCGAGCGTGGTGTTCTACGCCCGGCGGGAGGTGGAGAAGCTGCCGACCCCGGAGGCGGCGGCCGAGTTCCTGGCCGTGCCGACGCCCGGCTACCTGTTCGTCCCCGAACCGGCGTGGACGGGGTGGGTGGCCGCCAAGGTGACGGTGCCGTACCGGGTCGCCGCCCGGCGGTACGACTTCTACCGGAACTGCGACATCCTGGTGGTGACGAACGACGTGAACGAGACGGCACGGCGGTGAGCGGGAGGAAGAATTATTGACAGGATAACAGGATAATCAAGATCGATCGATTTCCGCTCTTCGCTCTGTATTCTGTCCGATCCTGTTATCCTGTCAAAACCTCGGTTCCCGGTCACGCCGCCTTTCGCGCCGGCCCTGCGTCCAGGTTCCGGCGGTCGCGGACGGCGTAGGGCCGCTTCCCCTGGCTCTCGAAGTAGACCCGGGTGAGGACCTCGCCGACCAGCCCGAGGGACAGGAACTGCACCCCGGTCAAGGCGGCCACCGCCCCGAACAGGAACAACGGGTTGGCCGTCATCCCCATCCCGACCGTGTACTTCATGACCAGGGCCGTCAGGCCGCTGGCGAACCCGAGCCCCAGGCAGCCGAGCCCGAGCCCGCCGAAGACGTGCATCGGCCGGGTCTGGTAGCTGCCCAGGAACTTGACGGTCAAGAGGTCGAGCATCACCCGGACGGTGCGGGAGAGGGTGTACTTCGACTTCCCGGCCGTCCGCGGGTGGTGGCGGACCGGCACCTGCGTGACCCGAGCCCCCTGCTGGAGGATCAGGGCGGTGATGAACCGGTGCATCTCGCCGTACAGTTCGAGCCCGTCGGCCACGTCCCGCCGCATCGCCCGCAGGGTGCAGCCGAAGTCTTTGAACGGCACGTCGAGCACCCGGCGGATGAGCCAGTTGGCGAGGAGGCTCGGCACCTTCCGCAAGATTAGCTTGTCCTGCCGCTTCTCCCGCCGGCCGAGGACGGCGTCGTAACCCTCGTCCAGCTTGGCGAGCAACAGCGGGATGTCGGCCGGGTCGTTCTGGAGGTCGCCGTCCATCGTCACGATCACGTCGCCGGCGGCGGCGTCGAGCCCGGCCTGGGTGGCGGCGCTCTGGCCGAAGTTCCGCCGCAGCCGGACGACCTTGACCCGCGGGTCCTGGGCGGCGACGGCCGCGAGTTCGGCCCACGTCCCGTCGGTGCTGCCGTCGTCCACCACGACGAGTTCCCACGCCGGCCCGCCGGCCAGGGCCGCCCGCACCCGGTCGAAGAGCGGCCGGACGTTGTCCCGCTCGTCCTTCACCGGCACGACGACGGACAGGAGTTGCATGGGGACCTCTGGGCATCCAGGGGTTTGCACCCCTGGCTACAGGCGAGCGCCGCTCCGCGGCTCCGGGCGGTCCGATGTCTTGAGTCCCGGAGGGACGACCGCCGGTAGCCAGGGGCGCGAGCCCCTGGTCCGAGTGTGTCTCACTTCACGGCTACGTCGACGACCAACGGCTCGGACCCGTACTGGACGAAGTCGGCGTCGAGGATGTCCACCGGCTGGGTGTCGAGCAGGTCGGCGTGGACCAGGTACTTGCCGGCCGGGACCGGCGGGAACCCGGCCGCCAGGTCGATGTGCTCGCCGGGCTTGACCGTCGCGGCCAGCCGGCCGGCGTGGCCGGTGTACACCTTCGCGGCGGCCGGGCCAGTCGAGTAGAGCCGGTAGCGGAGCTGCACCCCCCCGGCCGCCCCGGGCTTGAGCTGCCACGGCTCGACCGAGGTGTTGGCCGCTCGGATCGTCAGGACGAAGCCCTTCCCGGCCGGGGCCGTCGGCGGGGTCGGGCCGACGACGGACAGGGCCGCCCGGTACGGCCCGGGGCAGTACTCGCGGGTCGCCCAGTGGCGGAAGTGGTCCGGCGTGTGTGCCTGCCCGGTAGCGGTCAGCCACGCCTCGTAGTAGTCGAAGAATCGGTCGATCACCACCGTCCGGCCGCCCTGCACGTGGCCGTACCGGGGCCAGAGCTGCCGCCGGGCGCGGGCGAGGGTGGCGTCGGTGTGCAGGAGCAGGACGGCGGCGGCCGCGAGGCCGGTTCGGTCGGCCCCCTGCTGGCAGTGGAGGAGGATCGGGTACGCCGTCCTGTCGAGGACTTCGACCAGCCGGCGGACCTCGGCCGGGGCCGGCAGCCGCTTGGCCGAGAGCGACACGTCCTCCTGGCAGACGCCGTGCTCGTGGGTGGTGCGGGCCTCGGCCGCGTACCAGGCGACCTCCGGCCCGGTGCCGCGGAGGTTCACCACCGTCTTGATGCCCTCGTCCTCGATGACCCGGGCGAGGGCGTCCGGCCCGAGCTGGGCCGACCGGTAGACCTTGCCCGGGACGACGGTGTGCCGGTTGGTCCCGGCGAAGACCCGGACGGCCTCGGCCGTGGTGGCGGCGAGCGGCCCGACCCACAGGAGCCGGACGAGCCAGCGGCGGGTGAACGACCGGCGTGGCGGCGGGGGTGCGTCCATGCGGCCGGGAGTGTGACACAAACGCCGGGGCGGGGGAAGGGCAATGAGGAAGACCCCACCCCCCGGCCCCCTCCCCCGCGGGGGGAGGGGGAGTAAAACCAGCAACCGGCTCGGGGCTTGCTCCCCCTCTCCGTTGCGGGGAGGGGGTTGGGGGGAGGGGTCTCTTCCGGGCCGGGGGGAGGGGTCCGAACCCATACACTACCCTTTCCCCCGGCCCCGCGGCGGAGACCACCTCATGCCCCCGACACCGGCCGACCCGGCGCCCCCGGCCCCGCCGCCGAACCTCGACGACCCGGCCCTGTACCTGAACCGCGAGCTGAGTTGGCTGGAGTTCAACCGGCGGGTGCTCGAAGAGGCCCAGGACCCGACCGTCCCGCTGTTGGAGCGGCTCAAGTTCGTCGCCATCTTCGGGTCGAACCTGGACGAGTTCTTCATGGTCCGGGTCGGCACCATCCAGCAGAAGGTGACGGCCAAGATGCCGGTCGGGTCCGGGGCCGACCGGCTCCCGCCGACCGTCGTGCTGGAGCGGATCGCCCAGACCGTCCGGGAGCTGGTCGCCGCCCAGTACCGGGCCCTCACCGACGACATCCTGCCGGCCCTCCAGGCCAAGGGCGTCGTCCTCCGCCGGGCCGGGGAGCTGACCGGGGACGACCTGCGGTTCTCCCGCGAGCTGTACCAGCGGGAAATCTTCCCCGTCCTCACCCCGCTGGCCACCGACCCGGCCCACCCGTTCCCGCACCTGCTGAACAAGTCGCTGAACCTGGCGGTGACGCTCCGCCGGCCGGGGGACGCCGACCCGTTGTACGCCGTCGTCCAGGTCCCGAGCCTGTTGCCGCGGTTCGTGCAACTGCCGTCGAGCGACCCGAACCGCAACGGCAGCGACGGCCCGCGGTACGTGCTCGTCCCGCTCGAGGACGTGATCCGCCCGCACCTGGCCGACCTGTTCCCCGGGATGGACCTCGGCCCGGCGGTCGCGTTCCGCGTCACCCGGGACAGCGAGTACGAGATCGACGACGACGCGGACGACCTGCTCCAGGCGGTCGAGGCCCAGGTCAAGGCCCGGCGGCGGGGCCAGGCCGTCCGGCTAGAGATCGAGGCGGGTGCCCCAGCCGATGTGGAGCAGTTCCTGACCAACGCCCTCGACCTCGACCCGGCCGACGTGTTCCCGATCCCCGGGCTGCTCGACCCGACCGGGCTGTTCCAGGTCCACGGGCTGCCCGGGTTCGCCGAACTCCGCGACCCGCCGTTCGCCCCGGTCCCGGCGGCCGCGTTCACGCAAGCCGCGAGCCCGTGGGCGGCGATCCGCGGCCGGGACATCCTGGTCCACCACCCCTACGAGCCGTTCGCCCACGTCGTCGACTTCATCCAGGCGGCGGCCGACGACCCCCGCGTCCTGGCCATCAAGCAGACCCTCTACCGCACGAGTAGTGATTCGCCGATCGTCCGGGCCCTGCAGCGGGCGGCCGACGCCGGCAAGCAGGTGACGGCCGTGATCGAGCTGAAGGCCCGGCTGGACGAGGAGCGGAACATCCTCTGGGCGAAGGAGATGGAGAAGGCCGGGGTCCACGTCGTCTACGGCTTCGTCGGGCTCAAGACGCACTGCAAGGTGGCCCTCGTCGTCCGCCGGGAGGAGGACAACTCGATCCGCCGGTATGTGCATCTTGCGAGCGGCAACTACAACCCGCAGACGGCCCGGATTTACACCGACCTGGGGTTCTTCACCGGCAACCCGGACTTCGCCGACGACGTGTCGGCGCTGTTCAACTACCTGACCGGGTACGCCGAGCTGCCGCAGTGGCGGAAGCTGATCGTCGCCCCGAGTCGGTTGCAAACGGCGATGATCGAGAAGATCGACCGGGAGGCGGCCAACGCCCGGGACGGCAAGCCGGCCCGGATCGCGGCCAAGCTGAACGGGCTGCTCGAACCCGCCGTGGTGAAGGCCCTGTACCGGGCCAGCCAGGCGGGGGTGCGGATCGACCTCGTCTGCCGGGGCATCTGCTCGCTGCGGCCGGGCATCCCGGGGGTGAGCGAGACCATCCGGGTGGTGTCGGTGGTCGACCGGTTCCTGGAGCACAGCCGGATTTACTACTTCGAGAACGGCGGCCAGCCGGAGGTGTTCACGGGGAGTGCGGACTGGATGGACCGGAACCTGAGCCGGCGGGTGGAGGTGATCTTCCCGGTGGACCAGCCGGACCTGAAGGCCCGGGTGATCGACGAGATTCTGGGGGTCTCGTTGGCCGACAACGTGAAGGCCCGGGAGCTGCTGCCCGACGGGTCGTACCGGCGGGTGGTCCCGGCCGACGGCGAGCCGCGGGTGCGGAGCCAGTTGCGGTTCCTGGAACTGGCCGAGGCCGGGCGGGGCCCGGCGGGCGGCCCGCCGGCGGCCGAGTCGGCGGTGTTGACGGCCCCGGCCCCCCGCCCGGCCAAGCGGCCGCGGGGGCGGCGGTAGGGGTCCCGCCCGGGCCGCCGGGGTGGGCCGTTGCGTGGCGCCGCCGCTGGGGGTATGATCGCGCGGCGTGGGCGGGTTCCGTCGAACGACCGGACAGACGACGAGGGCATCCGCGTGGAGTGGTTGAAGCGTCGGCTGCGGGGCACCTTCGTCCACCGGCTCGCCCGCCGGGGGTCGCCCCCGGCGGGCTCCGGGCTGGCCGCCTCGAACACCGCGTACGACCGGCAGACGGTCGAGGTCATGCGGCGGGTGCTGCGGCCGGACTCGACCTGCGTGGACGTCGGCGCGCACGTGGGCGACATCCTCCGCCACATGATCGCGGTCGCCCCGGACGGGGCGCACCACGCGTTCGAGGCCCTGCCCCACCTGGCGGCCGGGCTGCGGGAGCGGTTCCCCGGGGTGCGGGTCCACGGGGCGGCGGTCGCCGACCGGGGCGGGGAGGCCGAGTTCCAGTACGTCGAGAACGCCCCCGCGTACAGCGGCCTGCGGCGGCGGGTGTACGACCGCCCGGACCCCCGGATCACCACCATCCGGGTGGCGGTCGTCACCCTGGACGAGGCCGTCCCGCCCGACCCCCCGGTCGCGTTCCTCAAGCTCGACATCGAGGGCGGCGAGTACCACGCCCTGAGGGGGGCGGTGGAGACGGTCCGGCGGGGGCGGCCGGTGATCGTGTTCGAGGCCGGCCGCAAGTCGACCGGCCAGTACGGGGTGACGCCCGACGACCTGTACGGGTTCGTCACCCGGGGGCTCGGGTACGACCTGTCGACGATGGCCCGGTGGCTCGGCCGGGCGGCGGCCTACACGGCGGACGAGTTCCGCCACAACTGGGAGCACGGGCCGGATTACTACTTCATCGCCACCCCGGCCGGGGCGACGGGCTGACCCGGGCCGGGCCCGGCCCCCCGCCCGGCCAAGCGGCCCCGGGGGCGGAGGTAGGACTACCTCACCCGTACCTCGTACCAAGCCACTTCGACCGGGTCCTCCGGATCGTTGACCTCGACGGGGGCACCGTCCGCCACCCGGGTTACCTCACAGCGGACCCGGACCTGGTACGCCCCGGCGGCGAGCTTCGGGATGTCGATCGACCACCCCCTACCGTCCAGCTTGGCCCTGTGAGGGGTCCAGCCGGGGGCATTCGCGTTTTCGGGGGCGGGTCGGATCAGCACCAGGACCTTCGGGTTGGCATACTCTTTGGGCACGGCGATCCGGCCGGACGCGGCGATGTGGCCGGCCTTCGGGGAGGTCGGCTTGTCCTGGTCCTTGTCGCCGAACCGGACGGCGAGGTAGGGCCGACTCTGACCGACAGCGGTGCCGGCGGTCAGCGCGAGGGCGGCGAGCAACACGAACGCGAGGACTCGGGCCGGACGCATCGGATCGCCCTCGGCCGGGACGGGAGGTCGGCAACCCGATCGTACCCGAGGCCGGGCGAGGGGACAACGAGGAAGTGCGACCGGTCCGGGCGAGCGGGGGGCCCGGGCCCCCCGCTCGCCAAAAATCGGGTCAGTTCCCGGACGGCAGCTTGGCCGGGGCGTCCTTGCCGGCCGGGGGCGGGACCGTCGGGGCGTCCTTGGCGGCCGGGACTGGGGCGTAGGGGTACGGGTTGACGATCGGCGGCGGGACGGCGTCGGCCGGGTGCCCGCCGGGGTCGCACTTCCCCCCGACGTGCTTGCACCCGACGGCGGCCGCGGCGACCAGCCCCGCGGCGGACAACAGCGCGATTCGGCGCATGGGACCGGCCTTCCGTGGCGAAGGGGGCCCGGGCCGGCCGCGGGGGGGGG
>JAIEQO010000337.1 GCA_019747655.1 Gemmataceae bacterium
CAGAAGGTGGCGTCGGCGTACAACCGGCTGCTCCAGACGACCGAGGAGGGCGGGGCCCAGCCGAAGGAGTACGAGGCCAAGTACGCCGCCGACCGGGTGCGGAACTTCGGCCAGGTGTGGCTCGGCGGGACGCTCATGTGCGCCGAGTGCCACGACCACAAGTTCGACCCGTACACCCAGAAAGACTTCTACGCGGTCGCGGCGTTCTTCGCCGACGTGACCGAGGCGTCGGTCGGCCGGCGGGAGCCGGGGATGCCGGTCCCGGACGCGAAGGCCGAGGCCGAACTGGCCCGGCTCGACGCGGCCTTGACGGCGGCCCGGACGAAGCTGGCCGCGTCGCCGGCCGAGTTGGCCGCGGCCCAGGCCGAGTGGGAGAAGGGGATCGCCGCCCCGGTCGAGTGGACGACGCTGGCCCCGGAGAAGTGGTCCGTGGCCGGCGAGTCGAAGCTGGAGAAGCTCGACGGCGGCGTCCTGCGGACCTTCTACAAGGTGGCCGTCAACGAGGCGTACTACGTCACCGTGAAGGCCGATCCGGCGGTGCTCAAAGCGGCCACCGGGTTCCGGCTCGACGTGTACCCGGACGACAAGCTGCCCGCGAACGGCCCGGGGAACGCCCCGAACGGGAACTTCGTGCTGACCGAGTTCGCGGTCAAGGCCGGGAAGGACGGGGTGAAGCTCGGCCGGGCGGCGGCCGACTACGCCCAGGACGGGTTCCCGGTCGCCGGGGCGGTCGACGGCAAGAAGGAGACCGGCTGGGCGGTCGACGGCGGGGCCGGCAAGCCGCACCACGCGGTCTTCGAGGCGGCCGGGCCGGTCCCGGCCGGGGACGGCACCCTGGTGTTCACCCTGCGGTTCGACTCCCAGTTCCCGCAGCACTCGATCGGCAAGTTCCGGCTGTCCGTGACCACCGCCGCCGACCCGGCCCGGGCCGCCCTGCCGGAAGCCGTCCGCAAGGCGCTGGCGGTGCCGGCCGACAAGCGGACCACGGCCGAGACGGAGGCGATCGCCGCCCACTACCGGACGGTGGCCCTGCTGCTCCAGCCGGCCCGGGACGAGGTGGTGCGGCTGGAAGCGGAACGGAAGAAGCTGCTCGACGCCGCCCCGCATGTACTCGTGACATCCGCCGGGACGCCCCGCACCGTGCGGGTGCTGAAGCGGGGGAACTGGCAGGACGAGAGCGGGCCGGTCGTCACCCCGGCCACGCCCGGCTTCCTGCCGCCGCTGGGCAAGACGGACGGCCCCCGCCCGACCCGGCTCGACCTGGCCCGGTGGACGGTCACGCCCGAGAACCCGCTGACCGCCCGGGTGATGGCCAACCGGCTCTGGAAGCTGGCCTTCGGCCGGGGGATAGCCCGGTCATTGGAGGAGAGCGGCACCCAGGGCGAGCTGCCGACCCACCCCGAACTGCTCGACTGGCTGGCGGCGGAGTTCGTCACGGACTGGGACATCAAGCGGGCGCTCAAGCTGATCGTGACCTCGGCCGCGTACCGGCAGTCGTCGGCCGAGCCGCCGGCCCTCCGCGAGAAGGACCCGCGGAACGACCGGTTCGCCCGGCAGGCCCGGTTCCGGCTGGACGCCGAGTTCGTCCGGGACAACGCCCTGGCCGTCAGCGGCCTGCTCAACCGCACCGTCGGCGGGCCGAGCGTCAAGCCGTACCAGCCGCCGGGGTACTGGTCGGCCCTGAACTTCCCGACCCGGGAGTGGCAGAAGGACGCCGGCGGGGCCGTCTACCGGCGGGGGATGTACACCCACTGGCAGCGGAGCTTCCCGCACCCGGCGATGGTGGCCTTCGACGCCCCGAGCCGGGAGGAGTGTACCTGCGACCGGCCGCGGTCGAACGTCCCCCAGCAGGCCCTCACCCTGCTCAACGACCCGGAGTTCGTGGAGGCGGCGAAGGCGTTTGCGGCGAAGGTGCTGGCCGAGGGCGGGGCCGACGACGCCGCCCGGGTCGGGTGGGCGTTCCGCCGGGCGACGGGCCGCGACCCGAAGCCGGCCGAGGCCGAGGTGCTGCTCGGGCTGTTGGCCAAGCACCGCAAGGAGTACGCCGCCGACCCGGAAGCCGCGAAGAAGCTGCTGGCGGTCGGGGACATGAGCCCGCCGAAGGACGTGCCGGCGGCCGAGCTGGCCGCCTGGGCGAGCGTCTGCCGGGTCGTCCTGAACCTGCACGAAACCATCACCCGACCGTAGGCGGGCGGGGGCGACGGGCCCGGTTTTGCCGCCCCGAAGGGGCGTCCGGGAATAGCCCGGGGTGACAACCCCGGGAACTGGTTGGCCAATGATTCGTGGCCCCGAAGGGGCTACCCCGAGGCCGCTTCGGGGCTGCGGCCGAGACGGATCACAACACCCGGGGCTGCCGCCCCGGGCTATTCCCGGACGCCCCTTCGGGGCGACAGGAACCCGACCATGAACGACCCCCTCCACCCGATCCGCCTTCTGCAACGCCGCACCTTCCTCACGCAATCGTGCCGCGGCGTCGGGGCACTGGCCCTGTCGTCGCTGCTGCCCCGCGCGGCCCTCGCCGGCGACCGGAGCACCGGCGTCGTCGCCACCCCGCACGTCCCGCCGAAGGCCAAGCGGGTCATCTTCATCGTCATGGCCGGCGGGCCGAGCCACCTCGAAACCTTCGACCACAAGCCGACCCTGGCCAAGCTCCACGGCCAGCCGATGCCCGAGTCGGTGACGAAGGGCCAGCCGATCGCCCAACTCCAGGGGGCCAAGCTGAACGTCTTCGGCCCCCAGTGGGGGTTCAAGAAGGTCGGCAAGTCCGGCCAGGAGATGTCCGAACTCTTCCAGCACCTGCCGGAGGTGGCGGACGACCTGTGCATCATCCGGTCGATGAAGACGGAGGCCATCAACCACGACCCGGCCCACACCTTCATGAACACCGGCTCGACCGTCTCCGGCCGGCCGAGCATGGGGGCGTGGCTGACCTACGGCCTCGGCAGCGAGGCCGACGACCTGCCCGGGTTCGTGGTCCTGACCTCGGCCAAGGGCGGTCAGATGCAGCCGATCGCCAGCCGGCAGTGGTCGGCCGGGTTCCTCCCCGGGCGGTTCCAGGGGGTCCACCTGCGGGGGCAGGGCGACCCGGTGCTGTACCTGTCCAACCCGCCGGGGGTGGACCGCGACCGCCAGAAGGACGTGATCGACGCCGCCGCGAAGCTGAACCAGCTCCACAACACCGCGGTGGACGACCCGGAGGTCGCCACCCGGGTCAGCCAGTATGAGTTGGCATTCCGGATGCAGGCGAGTGTGCCGGCCCTGATGGACCTGTCGGCCGAGCCGCAGGCCGTCCTCGACAGCTACGGGGCGAAGGGGGCCGACGGGTCGTTCGCGGCCAACTGCCTGCTGGCCCGCCGGCTGGCCCAGAAGGGCGTCCGGTTCGTCCAACTGTACAACCGCGACTGGGACCACCACGGCGGGCTGAAGGCCGGCGTCAAACAAAAGATCGAGGAGGTGGACAAGCCGCTGACCGCCCTCGTCCAGGACCTGAAGCGGCTCGGCATGCTGGACGACACGCTGGTCGTCTGCGCCGGCGAGTTCGGCCGCACCCCGATGGCCCAGGGGGACGGCCGGGACCACCACATGAAGGGGTTCTCGATCTGGCTGGCCGGCGGGGGCATCAAGGGCGGATTGACCCACGGGGCGACCGACGAGTTCGGGTATCATGCCGCCGAGGAGGTGGTCGAGGTGTTCGACCTGCACGCCACCATGCTGCACCTTTTGGGCATCGACCACGAGCGGCTGACCGTCCGGTTCCAGGGCCGCGACTACCGGCTGACGGACGTTCACGGGAAGGTCGTCAAACCGATCCTGGCGTAAAAGACCGGGCCGCACGATGAACGCGGAAGAGGTCACGATCCGGACAAAGAACGAGGTCAATCTTCTGATTCCGATCGTGCCTTCTCTGCGTCTATCGTGCGGCTGTTCCGGTCTGTAAACCGCTCCCCGGCCGGCGGTATCCTCCGGTGCCGCCCGTCGCCCCTCCCCGACGCCGCGCCATGACCCACCGACCGCTCGCCCTCCTCACCCTGTTCGCCGCCGCGGCCGCCCTGGCCGGGTGCGCCAAGCCCCAGCCGCCGCTGGTCAAGCCGGCCCCGCCGGACGTGGTGGTCGACTACCCGGTCCGCCGGGGGGTGACCGACTACGAGGACTTCACCGGCCACACCGAGGCGTACAAGGTGGTCGAGGTCCGGCCCCAGGTGACGGGGCTGCTCGACAAGGTGTACTTCCGGGACGGCGACTTCGTGAACGCCGGCGACCCGCTCTTCGACATCGACGACGACTACTTCCAGGCCCAGCGGGACGGGGCCGAGGCCAGCCGGAACCTGGCCCGGGCCCGGAAGGAGCTGGCCAAGACCCTCTTGGCCAGCGCCGAGCGGGCCCGGACCGGGTCGGCCCTGGCCGGCGACGAGTACGCCAAGGCGAAGGCCGAGTACGACGCGACCGTGGCCGCCGAGAAGGTGGCCGAGTTCGACCTGAAGAAGGCCGAGACGACCCTCGGGTACACCAAGATCGCCGCCCGGTACACCGGCCGGCTGGGCAAGCGGATGGTCGACCCCGGGACGGTGGTGAAGGAGAACGAGGCGGTCCTGACCCGGCTGGTGGTGGTCGACCCGGTCTACGTCGCCTTCGACATCGACGAGCGGACCCTGCTGCGGGTCCGCCGGCTGATCGCCGGCGGGAAGGTCACGTCCGCCCGGGAGGCCCGGCTGGAGGTCCGGGTCGGGCTGGCCGACGAGGACGGGTACTCGCTCGTCGCCCCGCTCACCTTCGCCGACAACCAGCTCGACCCGAACACCGGGACGCTCCGGCTGCGGGCCGAGATGCCCAACCCCGGGCTCCAGTCCGGGTCGCTGCCGGCGGTGGTCGGGGCGGCGGCCGCGTCCGAGATCGAGCAGAAGGGGCTCAAGCTCCTCTCCCCCGGGATGTTCGTCCGGGTCCGGCTGCCGGTCGGCCGCGAGCACCCCGGGCTCCTCGTCCCCGAGGAGGCGGTCGGGTCGGACCAGGGGCAGCGGTACGTGTACGTGGTCAACGACAAGGACGAGGCCGTCTACCGGCGGGTCCGGCTCGGCCCGCAGGAGGGCAAGTACCGGGTCGTCGAGGAGGGCGTCGGGCCGACCGACCGGGTGGTCGTCGGCGGCCTCCAGCGGGTCCGCCCGGGGTCGAAGGTGAACGCGAAGATGGCCGGCGAGCGGGGGGCGTCAGCCCCCCGAGCGGGGACGCTCCCGACCTCGGGGGGCTGACGCCCCCCGCTCGCCCGGCTCGGGCTTTCATTCCGCATTCCGAACTCCGCATTCCGCACCCCCAGTGATCCCCCGCTTCTTCATCGACCGGCCGATCTTCGCCACCGTCCTGTCGGCGGCGGTGACGCTGGCCGGCGCGCTGGCGGCCGGGTCGCTCCCGATCGCCCAGTACCCGACCGTCACCCCGCCGACCGTCCAGGTCGACTGCAACTACCCCGGGGCCAGCGCCCGGGTGGTGGCCGAGACCATCGCCGCCCCGATCGAGCAGCAGGTCAACGGGGTCGAGGACATGATGTACATGTCCTCGCAATGCACGAGCGACGGGACGTACACCCTGACGGTGACGTTCCAGCCCGGCACCGACCTGAACATGGCCCAGGTCCGGGTGCTGAACCGGGTGTCTTTGGCCATGCCCCAGCTCCCGGAGGTCGTCCGGGCCACCGGCGTCACCACCCGCAAGCGGTCACCGGAACTGTTGATGACCATCAGCATCAACAGCCCGGACGGGACCTACGACCAACTGTATTTGAGCAATTACGCCTCCCTGCACATCAAGGAGGAGCTGATCCGGCTGCCCGGGATTAGTGACGTCACCATCTTCGGCCAGCGTGATTATGCGATGCGGGTGTGGGTCGACCCGGACCGGCTGGCCGCCCGCAACCTGTCGGCCGCCGACGTGGTCGCCGCCCTCCGGGCCCAGAACGTGTCGCTCGTGGCCGGGCAGGTCGGCCGGCCGCCGGCCGGGCCGGCCCAGCCGCTCCAGCTCACCGTCGCCGGGCTCGGCCGGCTGCGGGACGAGGAGCAGTTCGGCGACGTGGTGGTGAAGGTCGGGGACGGCGGGCAGGTGGTGCGGGTGCGGGACGTGGCCCGGGTCGAACTCGGGGCCCGGAACGCCGACGTGAGCAACCGGTTCGACGGCAAGCCGACGACCGGGCTGGGCGTCTTCCTGCTGTCCAACGCGAACTCGATCGAGACCGCGGACGCCGTCCTGAAGAAGCTGGACGAGCTGAGCCGGGATTTCCCGCCGGGGGTGAGGTGGGAGGTCGGGTACGACACCGCCCCGTTCATCCGCGAGTCGATCAAGGAGGTCGTCCTCTCCCTCCGGGACGCCATCATCCTGGTGGCGCTGGTGGTGTTCGTCTTCCTCCGGTCGTGGCGGGCCGCCCTGATCCCGCTGGCGGCCGTCCCGGTGGCCATCGTCGGCACCTTCGCGGCCATGTACCTGGCCGGGTTCAGCGTCAACAACCTCACACTGTTCGGGCTGGTGCTGGCCGTCGGTATTGTTGTCGATGACGCGATTGTTGTGGTGGAGGCGGTCCAACATAAGTTGGACCAGGGCTTCGCCCCGCGGGAGGCGACGGTCCGGGCGATGGACGAGGTGGCCGGGCCGGTGGTCGCGGTCGGGGTGGTGCTGGCCGCGGTCTTCATCCCGTGCGCGTTCCTGTCCGGCATCGTCGGCGCCTTCTTCCGGCAGTTCGCCCTGACCATCGCCGTCAGCACCATCATCTCGACGGTCAACTCGCTGACCCTCAGCCCCGCCCTCGCGGCGCTCCTGCTCAAGCCGAGGACGGCCCGTGACCCGTCCAAGGCCCGCCGCTGGACGCGGTACATCCCGGCCTTCGCCCCGTTCAACTTCCTCACCCGGTCCTATGTCCGGGTCGTCGGGTTCGGGCTGCGGGTGCCGCTCTTGGTCCTGGCCGGGTACGCCGGCCTCTTGGCCGCCGGCGGGTACGGGTACACCCAACTGCCGACCGGGTTCATCCCCCAGCAGGACAAGGGGTATCTCATCGCCAGCATCCAACTCCCGGACGCGGCCGCGGCCGAGCGGACGGTCGAGTCCAACCAGGCGATCGCGGCGGCCGCCCTGGAATACGAGGTCGAGGTCCCGGCCCGGGAGGGCGAGGCCGGGGCCGCGGCGGTCGAGCGGGACGGGCGTGTGGTGTGGGTCAAGAAGGTCCGGCCGGTCAAGCACGTCAACGCCATCGCCGGGAACTCGTTCGTGCTGAGCGCCTACGGGTCGAACTTCGGGTCGATGTTCATCATCCTGAACGACTTCCCGGAGCGGACCGACCCGAAGCTGTACGCCGCCCGGGTGGCGGTCGACCTGCGGAACCGGATCGCCGCGAAGGTGCCGGGGGCCGAGGTGAACGTGTTCGGGGCGCCGGCGGTCAGCGGGCTCGGCCGGGCCGGGGGTTTTCGGGTGATGGTCGAGGTCCGCGGCGACCTGGGCGACCCGGACGCGACGGCGAAGGCATTGGAACTCCAGACCCGGAATTTGGTGGACAAGGCCAACCAGCAGCCGCAGCTCAACGGCCTGTTCACGGTGTACAAGACGAACTCGCCGCAAATCTTCCTCGACGTGGACCGGGCGGCGTGCATGTCCCGGGGCGTGAATCTGGCCGACGTGTACGCCACGTTGCAGGCGTCGATGGGCAGTCGGTACGTCAACGACTTCAACCGGTTCGGCCGGACCTGGCAGGTGAACGTCCAGGCCGACCCGAAGGCCCGCGACCAGTTGGAGGACATCCGGAAGTTAAAGGTCCGGAACGTACACGGTGAGATGGTTCCATTGGCCGCGGTGACGGCCGTGCGGGAGCAGGCCGGGCCGCTGGTCATTACGCGGTACAACACCTACCCGGCGGCGGCGGTGAACGGGAACGTCGCCCCGGGGTTCAGCACCGGGGACGCCCGGCGGGTGGTGGAGCGGTTGGCCGAGCAGGAGCTACCGGCCCAGACGATGGCCTACGAGTGGACCGAGCTGACGTACCTCGAAGAGAAGGCCGGGAAGGCCGAACTCCGCCTGCCCGGCGGTTATGCCTTCCGCGGCGACACGTCGGTGCTGGTGTTCGCGCTTAGCGTGTCGTTCGTGTTCCTCATCTTGGCCGCGTTGTACGAGAGCTGGGCGTTCCCGCTGGCCGTCATCCTCGTCGTACCGGTGTGCGTGGCGTCGTCGCTGTTCGCCGTCTGGCTGACCGACCCGGGGTCGGCCGCCGAGACGCTGCGGGTCTGGGGTGTAACGCCGGATTGGCTCGGCGGATGGGGCGCGAGGCTCTTGGACGCCGGCGGCTGGTTCGACCGCGAGGTGATTGGGACGGTGAACCAGCGTCTCACCAAGATGGGGATCTTCAAGCAGGACATCAACATCTTCACCCAGGTCGGGTTTGTGGTGTTGGTGGGCTTGGCGTGTAAGAACGCCATCCTCATCGTCGAGTTCGCGAAGGTCGCGCGGGACAACGGCGCCGAACTGCGGACGGCAGTGTTGGACGCCTGCTCCCTGCGGTTCCGGCCGATCGTGATGACTTCGGTGGCGTTCATCCTGGGGGTGGTGCCGCTGGCGGTGGCGAAGGGGGCGGGGGCCGAGATGCGGCAGGCCCTCGGGGTGGCGGTGCTGGGCGGGATGATCGGGGTGACGGCGTTCGGCATCGTCCTCACCCCGATCTTCTTCGCGGTCGTCGACCGGCTGACCCGGAGCCGGCTGTTCGCCCCGCGGTGGTTGCGGGCGGTGAGTGACGCCGTGTTGTACGTCCTGAGCTTCCGGTACGTCCGCCCGCTGGCCGGGGCGGCGGTGGCCGCGGCCGGGGCGAAGGTGCGGAAGTTCGCCGGGCGAAAGTTCGGAGCTTGATCGGACCAACCATGTTTACGCGGTTCTTCATCGACCGGCCGATTTTCGCCACCGTGCTGTCGGTGCTCGTCACTCTCGCGGGCGCCGTCGCCCTGTCGGGGCTGCCGGTCGCCCAGTACCCGAACATCACCCCGCCCACCGTCGAGGTGTCGGCCGTGTACGTCGGGGCCAACGCCCGGGTGGTGGCCGACACCGTCGCCTCGCCGATCGAGGAGCAGGTCAACGGGGTGGAGGACATGATGTACATGTCGTCCACGTCCACCAACGACGGCACCTACACCCTCACCGTCACCTTCAAGCCCGGCATCGACCTCAACGTCGCGCAGGTGCTGGTCCAGAACCGGGTCAACCTGGCCGCCCCGAAGCTGCCGGCGGAGGTCGCCCGCCGCGGGGTGTTGGTCCGGAAGAAGTCGCCGAGCCAGTTGATGATTATCAACCTGTACTCGACGGCCGCCATCCCCGACCCACCGGCCGACGCCCCGCCCGCGGCCCGGGAGGAGGCCGAGCGGAAGAAGCAGGAAACCGTCCTCTACCTGAGCAACTACGCCACCATCCGGCTGCGGGACGAGCTGGCCCGGCTGCCCGGGGTCGGGGACATCACCTACCTCGGCCA
>JAIEQO010000944.1 GCA_019747655.1 Gemmataceae bacterium
GCCCCCGGCCGCGAGGCGTCCGGCGTGAAGGCCATCATCAGCGACATCCACAGCAACCTGGAGGCCTTCCAGGCGGTGCTCGCGGACATCAAGGCCCAGGGGATCACCGAGGTCTACTGCCTGGGCGACGTGGTCGGGTACGGCCCGAACCCCCGCGAGTGCATCGACCTCGTCATGTCCTGCAAGCTGTGCATCCTGGGGAACCACGACCAGGGGGCGATGTTCGACCCGGACGGGTTCAACCAGCCGGCCGAGCGGGCCATCTTCTGGACCCGGGACCAGCTCGAATCCGCCGCCGACAACCGGCCGCTGCGGGAGAAGCGGTGGGAGTTCCTGGCCGAGCGGCCCCGCAGCCACCGGGAGGACGGCTACCTGTACGTCCACGGGTCGGCCCGGAACCCGCTCAACGAGTACGTCTTCCCCGAGGACATCTACAACCAAAGGAAGATGGAGCGGATCTTCGCCCTGGTCGAAAAGTATTGCTTCCAGGGGCACACCCACGTCCCCGGCGTGTTCACCGAGAACCTCCAGTTCTTGAGCCCGGAGGACACCGACAGCGTGTACAAGCTGGACGGCCGCAAGACCCTGTGCAACGTCGGGTCGGTCGGCCAGCCGCGGGACGGGAACTGGCGGGCCTGCTACGTCACCCTGGACAACGACACCATCCGGTTCCGCCGGGTCGAGTACGACGTGGAAACGACCATTAAAAAGATTTACGACGTGCCGGACCTGGAGAACTTCCTCGGCGACCGCCTGCGGGAAGGGCGGTAACCCGTTGTCGGAGGCCGCTCGCACGGTCCAAAACCCCCCGCCTCATAAATCGAATAACCCGGTGCCCGCGGGCGGCCGCCCGCGGGCGTCGTGCTTTGATACGATGACGGTAGCCCGCGGCCGCCGGCACCACCCGAGTCCCCCCGCCTCATGCGCCAGAACGCCTATAACGTCGTCTTCTTCGTGCTCATGGCCGGGGCGACCACGGCCCTCTGGTGGTACGCCGACCGCAACTGGTTCCCGAAAGCCGACCGGCCGAAGGACGCCCCGCCGGCCAACTCGGCCGGGGCCGACCGCCCGCTCCCCGAGGCGGTCGCGGCCGTCGCCGGGGCCGCCGTCGGGGTGCCGGCCCCGCCCAAGCCCGAGGCCCCCAAGCCCGAGGCCCCGCCCAAGCCGGAGGCCCCGCCGGCCGAGCCACCCACCTTCGTCCGGCTCGGGGCCGACGGGTTCTATAACGACTTGCTCCTGTCCACCGAGGGCGGGGGCATCCAGCAGGTGATCCTGTCGAAGTTTGAGGAGTCCGACCGGCTCGGCACCCTGGCCACGGTCAACGGCCGGCCCGCCCCGCTCGCCCTGCTCCCCGGGGTTGTCCGCCCGCGGGGGACCAAGCTCCGGGAGCCCTACGTCCCGCCCGGCCTCCGCCCGGGGGTCGTCGCCGACCCGGCCGAGCGGGCCCGGCTGGCCCTGCCGTCGTACACCATCCTCCACTACCCGACGCCCGACGCCAAGCACCCGTCGCCGCTGTTGGCCACCGCCAACTGGCGGGTGGTGAGCCAGAGCCAGCCGGCCGACGGTCCCCACTCCGTCACCTTCCAGACCGAACTCGGCGACCCGTACTTCCTCCGCATCCGCAAGACGTACACCCTGGGCAAGGCCGACTACCACGTCGGGCTGAAGATCGAGTTCGAGCGGCTGCCGGGCGGTCAGAAGGGGAAGGGCGTCTTCCGCTACCAGGTGTCCGGCCCCCGGGGCGAGCCGGTCGAGGGGGAGTGGTACACCAGCACCACCCGGACCTGCCTGATCGGGTGGGTGACGCCGAACGGGACGGCCCGGCGGCAGTACGAGGACGCGGCTAGCATCACCCTGTGGCGGGGCGGGGAGAAGGTCCTCCGGGGGGAGAACACGTTCAAGTACGCGGCGATCGCCACCCAGTTCTTCACCTCCGCCCTGGCGATCGACGAGGACGGGCCGGCCGCCGGCAAGCGGTGGGAGTACGTCCGGGGGACGAGCGACCTGCCGATGCTGCCGTCCGAGGAGCAGCTCAAGCGGTGGGAGGAGGAGGCGAAGGACCCGGCCAACCCGGTGGTCGCGGCGGCCGCGGCCGCCCAGCTCGCCCGGGCCCGGGACCTGCTGAACCGGAAGATGCCGGAGCTGGACGACATCACCGTCCGGGCCGTGGCCGAGCCGCTCGACCTCGCCCCAGGCGAGACCGTCACCCACAGCTACGCGGTGTACAACGGGCCGACCAAGGTGTCCCTGTTGAAGTACCTGGAGGGCGACCGGGCGGTCGACCCGGCCCTCGTGGACCGCTACCTGAACGGGTTCGGTCTGCGGACCCTGACGGACTACCACTCGCCGACCTGGATCGGCCGGTTCGCCAACGCCATCTACTGGTCCGACCTGGTCATCACCTTCACCAACCTGATGCACGGCCTGTTGTGGGCCATCCACTACGCCATCGGGAGCTGGGGGTTCAGCATCATCGTCCTGACGGTGATGGTCCGGCTGCTCCTGTTCTTCCCGAGCCGGAAGCAGACGGCCATGAACATGAAGATGGTGGAGGTGCAGAAGCGGCTGAAGCCGGAGTTGGACAAGCTGCACGAGAAGTACAAGGACGACTTCCAGACCTACAACCGGGAGAAGACCCGGCTGATGCTCCAGCACGGGCTTAACCCGTTCGCCGCGATGGGCGGGTGCCTGCTGCTGTTCGCCCAGACCCCGATCTTCATGGGGCTGTACTTCTGCCTCCAGGAGAGCATCTTCTTCCGGCTGGAGCCGTTCCTGTGGGTGCAGAACCTGGCCGCCCCGGACATGACCGTTTGGTGGGGCGAGGGCATCCCGATGATCAGCGACCCGGACAACCGGCACGGGACGCTGGCCTTTCTGTACCTCGGGCCGTTCCTGAACGTGCTGCCGCTGATCGCGGTCGGGCTGATGCTGTACCAGCAGAACAAGATGATGCCGCCGCCGACCGACGAGCAGATGGCGGCCCAGCAGCGGATGATGAAGATCATGATGGGGGTGATGGCGATCATGTTCTACAAGGTCGCCGCCGGCCTCGCCCTGTACTTCATCGTCAGCACCGGGTGGGGGATCATCGAGCGGCAGTTCATCCCGAAGCCGAAGATCAAGGACGACGGCGGCCCGGACGGGTCGACGGCCAAGCTCTTCCCGAAAGACGGGACGCCGAACGGGCAGGCCAAGCCGCCGGGCCGGTTCGGGCGGTTCGTCGAGAAGATGAAGGACCGGCTGGAGGAGGCCCAGCGGCAGGCCGCCGAGCAGTCGTCCCGGCAGATCAAGAATCCGAATCGGCAGGAGCCGTTCCGCAACCCCGACCGGCGAGACGGGAACGACCCGCCCGACCGCCGGGACCGGGGGGACCGGAAGAAGAAGCGCCGCAAATAGTCACAAGTCGTCAGGTCTTCAAGTCATCAAGTCCGGGGCGGACGCCACGCCCCGACGGTCTTCGACTTGACGACTTGAAGACCGGGCGACTTGAAGACTCCCAATGGACCCCTTCCGCCAGTCCCAGTTCCTGTCCGTCCTCGACCGGGACGAGGCCGACCGCCGGTTCCGCTCGCACCTCGACCTGTCCCCGCTCGACCCCGAGGCGGTGCCGCTGGCCGACGCCCACGGGCGGGTGCTGGCGGCCGATGTCCGCGCCCCGGTCGACGTGCCCGGGTTCGACCGGTCGAACGTGGACGGGTTCGCGGTCCGGGCCGAGGACACGTTCGGGGCGGCCGAGGACGGGCCGGTGTCGCTGGCCCTGCACCCGGAGGCGGTCGGCCCGGGGCGGGTGCCGGCGGCCGAGGTCGTTGCGGGCCTCGCCGTGGCCGTCGCTACCGGGGCGGTGGTGCCCCGCGGGGCGTCGGCCGTCGTCATGGTCGAACACACCGACGTGCGGGACGGGAAGCTGGTCATCACCCGCCCGGCCGCCCCCGGTGCGAACGTCACCTTCGCCGGGACGGACATCGGCCGGGGCGAGACGGTCCTGTACCGCGGGACGGTCCTCACCTCGCGGGAGACCGGCGTGCTGGCGGCCCTGGGGATCGACCGGGTCGGGGTGGTCCGCCGGCCGCGGGTCGGGATCATCTCGACCGGCGACGAGGTCCGCCCGCCGGGCGAGCCGCTCCCGGTCGGCTGCGTGTACGACAGCAACGCCACCGTCCTGGCCGACGCGGTCCGGGAGCTGGGCGGGGAGCCGGTCCGGTTCGGGGTAGTGCCGGACGACATCGAGGAGCTGCGGGCCGTGTTCGCGGCGGCGGTCGCGGCGTGCGACGCGGTCCTCCTGTCCGGCGGCACGTCGAAGGGGGCCGGGGACGTGTCGTACCGGGTGGTCGGCGAGGCCGGGCCGCCGGGGGTGGTAGCCCACGGGGTCGCCCTGAAGCCGGGCAAGCCGCTCTGCCTGGCGGTGGTGGACCGCGGACCCCACCCCCCGGCCCCCTCCCCTGAGAAGGGAGGGGGAGAAAGAAGAGACCCCACCCCCCGGCCCCCTCCCCCACAGGGAGAGGGGGAGAAAGACAGGCCCACACCCCCTTCCTCCCTCCCCGCCGGTCTGGTTCCCCCTCCCCCCGCGGGGGAGGGGGTTAGGGGGTGGGGTCCGGTTTCTCGCCCCGTCCCGGTGGCGGTCCTGCCCGGGTTCCCGACCTCGGCCGTTTTCACCTTCCACGAATTCGTGGCCCCGGTCCTGCGGGCGCTGGCCGGCCGCCCGGCCGAGGCCGTCGAGACCGTCACGGCCACCCTGCCGGTCCGACTCAACAGCGAGCGCGGCCGGACCGAGTACGTCCTCGTGGGACTGGTCCCGGGCGCCGGCGACTCGAAACTCGAAACTCGAAACTCGAAACTGGTCGCGGTCCCGATGGGCAAGGGGTCCGGGTCCGTCACCGCGTTCGGCCGGGCCGACGGGTTCGTGACGATCCCCCGGCAGCGGGAGTACCTGGAGGCCGGCGAGGCGGTCGAGGTGCGGCTGCTCGGGGCCGGGGTCCGGCCGGCCGACCTGGTCGTCATCGGCAGCCACTGCGTCGGGCTCGACCTGCTGCTCGGCCGGCTCCGGGACCGCGGCTTCTCGGCGAAGGTGCTCTCGGTCGGCAGCACGGCCGGGTTGGAGGCCGCCAAGAGGGGCGAGTGCGACCTCGCCGGGGTCCACCTGCTCGACCCGGCGACGGAAGAGTACAACCGGCCTCTCCTCGTGCCCGGGTTGGAACTCATTCCCGGGTATGGCCGGTTGCAAGGGGTCGTCTTCCGGCCCGGTGACGAGCGGTTCGAGGGCAAGACTTTGGCCGAGGCGGTCACGGCGGCGGTGGCCGACCCGGCGTGCGTGCTGGCCAACCGGAACCGCGGCAGCGGCACCCGGGTGTTGATCGACGGGCTGCTCGCCGGGGCGAAGCCGGCGGGCTTCCTGAGCGAGGCGAAATCGCACTCGGCGGTGGCGGCGGCGGTGGCTCAGGGCCGGGCCGACTGGGGCGTGGCGATCGAGCCGGCCGCCCGGGAGTACGGGCTGGGGTTCCTACCGGTCCGGGACGAGCGGTTCGACTTCGTGGTGCCGGCCGGACGGACGGAACGCCCCGCGGTGCGGGCGTTCCGGGAGGCGCTGTCGGACGCGGCGGCGAGGCAGGCGATAAAGGAACTGGGGTTCAACGTTTCGGGCGAGCGGGGGGCGTGAGCCCTCTGATCCGCCGATCAGGGGGCTCACGCCCCCCGCTCGCCAAGATTATCCGATCCGCGGGAAGAGCGGCTTCGGCTTGCCGTCGATCAGCTCGGCCGTCACCCGGAGGTCGTCCGGCTGGGGGGCGAGTTCGGCCGCGTCGGCGTACTTCACTTCGGCCCACGGCTTCGGGAAGTTGAAGCTGGTGTAGATGGCCTCGGCGCTGCGGGGGATGAACGGCTTGAGCAGGATGCTGGCGACGCGGAGCGACTGCACCGCGTTGAACAGCACCCGCCTGGCCGCCTCCGGGTCGGTCTTCACCAGCTTCCACGGGGCGTTGCTTTCCAGGTACTGGTTGGTCGGCGTCAGGAAGTTCTGGACGATCTCCTGAAGCACCAGGTTGTACCGGCACCCCTCGACGTGCCCGCGGACGGTCTCGACGAACGCCCGCAGGTCGAGCCCCGGCACGACCGGCTCGGGCGTCTTCCCCGCGGTCCCCGCGAACACCCCGCCGAAGTTCTTGTACGTGATCGTCATCTCCCGGCTGAACAGGTTCCCGAGGTTGTTCGCCAGCTCCGAGTTGTAGACCTCCTCGTACCGCTGGCCGCTGTAGTCGCCGTCGCTCGGGAACGGGCACTCCCTCATGAAGTAGTACCGGTAGGCGTCGCTGTTCGACCGGGCGATGATCTCGACCGGGTCAACGACGTTCCCCATCGTCTTGCCGATCTTCTCGCCGTTGTTGTTCACGAACCCGTGGCCGAACACCTTCCTCGGCGGCTGTTCCCCGGCGGCCCACAGCATCGCCGGCCACAGGGCGCAGTGGAACCGGGTGATGTCCTTGCCGATGAAGTGGGTGTCGGCCGGCCAGTACCGGTCGAACGTCGCCCGGTCGTCGCCGTACCCGATCCCGGTGATGTACGTCAGCAGGGCGTCGAACCACACCCAGATGGTGAACTCCGGGTCGAACGGGACCGGGATGCCCCAGGCCTCGCCCCGGCGGGTGATGTTCACGTCCAGCAGCCCGTCGTTCTTGATGAGGCTGACGATCTCGTTCTTGCGGCTCTCCGGCTGGATGAAGTCCGGGTTCTCCTCGTAGAAGGCCAGGAGCCGGTCGCCGAACGCCGACAGCTTGAAGAAGTGACACGGCTCGCTCCGGCGGACGACCGGCCGCTTGTGGATCGGGCAGTTGCCGTTCTCCAGCTCCTTCTCGGTCTTGAACGCCTCGCACCCGTCGCAGTACAGCCCCTCGTAACTCCCCTTGTAGATGTACCCGTTGTCGTAGACCTTCTGGATGAACGTCCGGGCGCACTGCTTGTGCCGTTCGCCGCTGGTCTGCACGAACGTGTCGTAGGAGATGTCGAGGGCGTCCCAGACCTCCCGGAACTGGCGGGCCATGTCGTCGCAGTAGGCCTGCGGGTCGAGCCCGAGTTCGGCCGCCCGCTTCGACACCTTGACCGTGTTCTCGTCGTTGCCCATCAGGAAGAAGACGTCGTACCCCTCCATCCGCCGGTACCGGGCCTGGACGTCGGCCCCGACCTTCTCGAACGCCGTCCCGATGTGCGGGCGGCTGTTCGGGTAGTCGATGGCGGTGGTCTGGAACCAGCGGGGCTTGTCGGCCACGGCGATAACCCTCCCCAACGGCGACCGGCCGGGTCGGACCCGGCCGGCGCGATGCCTCTGTTCTACGGACCCCGGCCGGCGGGCGGCGGTTCGCCGGTCAGCCGATGACGACCCGGTCGCCGGGGGTCGGGACGGCCACGTCGGCGAACCCGACCCCCCGCAGCGTCCCGGCCAGGGCGTCGGCCTGCTCCCGCTCGCCGTGGATCAGCCGCACCTTCCCGACCTTGCCCGCGAGCGGCGTCAGGTACGCCAGGAAGTCGTCCCGGTCGGCGTGCCCGCTGAACCCGTCCAGGTGGTGCACCTCGATCCACTTGTTCCAGTCGCGGCCCTGGAATCGGACGGTCGGCTTCGGCTCCAGGAGCTTCCGCCCGGTCGTCCCCGGGGCCTGGAAACTGACCAGGATGATGCTGCACCGCGGGTCGTCCACGAGCTGTTTAAGGTGCGACTGGATGCGGCCGGCGTCGCACATGCCGCTGGCCGCCACGATCACCGCCGGGCCGGGCCGGGTGGCCAGGAGCGTGCTCTGCTCGAAGTCCCGGACGTAGCTCACCCCGTCCCCGCCGAGGATGCCGTGGCCCTCCTTGACCGCCCGGGCGATGTCGGCCGACAGGCTGTCCGGGTGGGCCCGGTAGACCTCCGCCACCTCGGCCGCCAGCGGGCTGTCGATGGTCACCGGCATCGCCGGAATCTTCCCGTCCCGCAGCCCGAGTTGCAAGACGTGGATGATGAGCTGGGTCCGGCCGAGGCTGAACGCCGGGATCAGCACCTTCCCGCCCCGGTCGTAGGTGTCCCGGACGATGGCGTAGAGCTTCTCGACGGTCTCCCCGAACGACCGGTGCAGCCGGTTGCCGTAGGTGCTCTCGCAGACCAGCACGTCGGCCGGGGGGAGGTCGCCGGTCGGCTTGAGCATCGGCATGTTCCGCCGGCCCATGTCGCCGCTGAAGAGCAGGGTGCGGGGCCGGTCGGGGGCGTCGGCCGTCAGGTGGACCATCGCCGACCCGAGGACGTGCCCGGCCTCGGCGAACCGGAACCGCACCCCCTTGAGGGCGTCGACCTCTCGCCCGTACGGGACCTGCACGACCTGCCGGAATACCTTCTCCACGTCCGGGTGGGTGTACAGCGGCTGGACCCACGGCTCGGCGTAATTCCGGGCGATGTTCAGGTGGGCGGCGTCCTCCTCCTGGATTTTCGCCGAGTCGCCGAGCATCACCCGCAGGAGGTCGCGGGTCGGCGGGGTGCAGTAGATGGGGCCGGTGAACCCGTGCCGCACCAGGGTCGGCAGGTTGCCGCAGTGGTCGATGTGGGCGTGGCTGAGCAGGACCGCGTCGATCCGGTCCGGGTGGAACGGGAAGTGGGCGTTCCGCTGTCGGGCCTCTTCGCGTTTGCCCTGGTGTAACCCGCAGTCCAACAGGACCTTGTGCTTGCCCGCCTCGAACAGATGCATCGACCCGCTGACCCCCCCGGCCGCCCCCCAGAAGGTCAGGGTCGGCTCGGGGGGCGGGTCGCCCGGGGGTGGTGCGTTCGCTTGCATGACACCATTCTAACGCCCCCGCAACAGGGCGGCACAGGCAGGAATGCCTGTGCCACCAATCGGTCTGGTGGCACAGGCATTCCTGCCTGTGCGTCAACCGCCGAACGCCCGGCGGTAGGCGTCCGGGTTATAGCCGACGACGAGGGTGCGGCCGACCCGGGCGGTCGGGGCCCGGAGGTTGCCGGTCGGGCCGAGCAGGCGGGCCAGCAGGTCGGCGTCGGCCGGCCGGTCCTTCCCCAAGTCGAACATCTCGACCCGCTTCCCCTTGGCGGCGATCAGTTGCGTAACCCCGTCGAGCAGGGCCAACGCCTCGTCCGGCCCGAGGCGGACCTTCTTGGCGTCGACGATCTCGGCAGCGGTGATGTTGGCGGGCCCAAGGAACCCCTGGGCGTTCTGGCAGGTCGTTCACGTCTTGCGGAAGTACAGCCAGTCGATCGTCGGCATAGGAGTTTCGAGTTTCAAGTTTGGAGTTCAGGTCGTGGGGTTATCGACCGACGCTCCCGGCACGCATGAGCCGCAGACCCCACCCCCTATCCCCCTCCCCCGCGGGGGGAGGGGGGACCGGACGAAGGCGCAGACCCCACCCCCCGGCCCCCTCCCCGCAACGGAGAGGGGGAGGAATGAGCGTCCCCGGAGTTCGTGGAGCCCGAGTTGAGGGTGTAGACTCCGAGGGCGGAGGGCGCCGATGGCCCGCAAGA
>JAIEQO010000066.1 GCA_019747655.1 Gemmataceae bacterium
GGGGTCCCCGGGCGGGGGGGGGCCGGGGCGGGGGGGGGGCGGCCCCCCCGTTTGGGGTGGGATCGGGGGGCCACCCCCCCCCCGCTCGCCCAAGCATCACTTCCCGAACAGCTTCGCCGCCCGGGCCCGGACGGCCGGGTCCTGGTCGGTGAGCAGCGTCGCCCGCTGCTCCGAGTTCACCCAATCGAGCTTGCCGGTCCCGGCCTCGATGGCGCCGATGAGCATCCCCGCCCGGGCCGAGGTGCGGACCAGCCCGCCGACGGCCAGCGTCCGGTTCTCGGGCGTCAGGTCGGGCAGCGCCTTGACGAGCGCGGTCGCCGCCTCCGGCCGGTCGATGTCGCCCAGCCCGCTGACCGCCCCCTGCTGCAGCTCCGGGTGGGCGTCCTTCGCCAGGTACTTCGCCAGCCGCGGCCGGGCCTTCTCCCAGTCGTCCAGGGCGGCCATCCGCAGGGCGTCGTACCGCGTCCCGTGCGGGACCTTGTCGTCGTCGGCCATCGCGTGCGACAGCTCGACCGCCCGCCGCCACCGGGCCAGCCGGGCCGGGTCGTCCTTGAGCAGTTCGGCCATGCGGGCGGCCGGCCAGACGCCGGCCTGTGTCAGTCCGTTGACAATCCCGCCGCCGAGGACGACCTCCTGCCAGTCGCGGAGCTTCCCGTTCGGCTCCGGGAGCGAGGCGTCCAAGAGCCCCCGCAGCACCGCCGCGTCGTTCGCCTTCCCGGCCCCGACCGCCACCCGCCAGACCCACGGGATGCGGCGGTACTCCTCCTTCGGGTCGTTGCCGAGGTCGGCGACCAGCGCCCGGACGACCGCCCCGGCCTGGGGGATCGCCTCGCGGGCGGCGGCCTCGCGGGCGGCCTGCGGGGCCTTGTCGTCGAGGATGACGGCGGCCAGCTCGGCCGGCGTGCGCGGCTTCTTGTCGTCGGCGGCCGCCTTCGGCTCGGCCCCGACCGGGACGAGGTAGACGGTCCGGAGGTCGAGCACGGCCCCGCGGGGCGGCCCGTCCGGGCGGACGGTCAGCCGGCTGACCCCGGCCGGGACCTTGACCGTGCCGAGCTTGCGGAGGGCGTACCGGTCCCACCCGCCGGTCCCGGCGACGGTCGCCCGTAGCGGCGGGTCGGCCCCGTCCAGGGCCAGGGCGTTCCCGGCCGAGTCGTTCGCGCAGGCGTGGTCGAGGTACACGTCGAACGCAGTCGGCTTGTCCAGCCGGACCCTCCAGGCGGCGTGGTCCTTCTCCCCGTGCCAGTACCCGAGGTTACCGAACTCGCCCTCGAAGACGATGGCGTCGCCGTACACGAACGCCTTCGCCGCCGGAAGTGTCAGCCGGTTGTCAACGGCCGCCACCTCCGCCGGCTCGTTCCCGTCGAGCCGCTTGTGCGGCGCGTCCGACGTGGTCAGGTAGGCGACCAGATCGGCCAGGTCCTGCGGCGGCAGGTCCTTCTCCAGCCCCTCGGGCATGAGCGACTTGGCCGTTCCGCGGAGCGATTCCAGGTCGGCCCGCAGGACCGTTTCGTCTTTCGCCTGCTGCCCGCGGAGGGTGATGGCGGTGGCCGTCTCGGCGGCCAGCAGACCCGACACGACCCGCCCGTCCTTCGTCGCCGCCTTGTACTCGACGTACCGCGAGTCGAGGTTCCGGCTCGGGTCCAGTATCTCGGCGATCAGGTACTGCGGCGACTTGTTCGGCAGGGCGGCGAGGTCCGGGCCGACGGCGTGCCCGGCCCCGTCGAGGGCGTGGCAGGCCGAGCAGACCCGGGCGAAGACGGCCTTCCCTCTGGCCCGGTCGCCCGTCATCGCCAGGGCCGGGCGGTACTGGTCGATGACCTTCTGGCGGTCGGCGTTGGTTCCGGCGGCGAGCAGCGTCTTCGCCCGGTCGCCGCCGGCGTCGAGCAGCCGCTGGCGGCGGCCGGCGTCGATCTGCCCGGCCGGGATCGTCCCGGCCTTGACCGCGGCGAGCAGGTCGGCCGTCCACGCCGGTCGGCTGAGCAGGGCGTCGAGGAGGAGGTTGCGGAGGGCCGGCGAGGCTTCGGCCCAGGCCCCGACCAGGGCCGGCGGGACCGACTTGTCCGAGACGCGGACGAGGCCGGCGACGGCCGCGGCCTGGACGCTCGCCGGGCGGGCCGGGGCGAGCAGGACGGCCAGCCGGGGCACATCGCCCCCCCCGTCCCGGCCGAGCAGCGGGACCGCCGCCAGCAACTCGGCCTCGGCGGCGTCGTCCTTCTCGCAGACCGTCCGGGCGTGGGCGACCACCGGCCGGAGGGCGTCGCGGATGTCCGCCGGCAGCTTCCCCCGCCGGGCGAGGGCGTCCAGCGCCCCGGCCCCGGCCGCGAGCTGCCACGGCCGGTAGGTGTCGCCGTCCGGCTTGGCCACGACCTTCAGGAGGTCGGGAAGTGACGCCCCGTTGTCAATGCCGGCGGCCGACGCGAGCAGCCCGCGGACCAAGGTGGCCGGCGGCCCGTCCTTCCCGGCCTGCTCGAACACCGCGGCCGCGAACGCCGGCAGGTTTTTGCCGGTCAGGCTGCTCAGGGCGGTGGCCGTCAGGTACGGGTCGTCGCCCGCCTCCAACGCCACCCAGGCGAGGGCCTGCCCGTCCTCCGGGTCGGCGGAGGCGCCGACGGCGGCGGCCACCGCCCGACGCACCTGCGGGTCGGGGTGGACGGCGAGCTGGCGGGTTCGGCTTGCGGTCAGACCGCCGGCGGCCTGCCGGACGGCGTGCCGTTGGACCACCGGGTCCGGGTCGGACAGGGCCGCGACTACCCCGTCCGGCGTCCAGGCTCGGGTTCCGGCCAGGGCGCAGAGGGCATGCAGCCGGGCCAACGGCCGGGGCGAATCTTTGAGCAGCTTGAGTAGCGGCTCCCGGGCCGCCGGGTCGTTCTTCCACACCAGCATCATCATCGCCATGTCCCGCTGCCAGCCGTTCGGGCTGTCGAGGGCGGCGACCAACCCGGCCGTGTCGAGCCTGTCCAGCCGCGGCCACGGCCGCAGCGGGGTGTTCTCGGCCCGGACCCGGTACAGCCGGCCGAGCCCGGCCCCGGCCCGGATGTCGATCTTCGCCAGGTCGGCCGGCGGCACCCACCGCGGGTGCTCGATCAGGAACCGGTACATGTCCGCCACCCACAGTCCGCCATCGGGACCCGTAACGACCTGGACCGGCCGGAACCACGGGTCGGACGACGCCAGGAACTCGCGGTCCTTCTCGTCGTCGGCCCGGACGCCGGCGAAGGATGTCCCTCTAGGGACGAGCTTCCGCCGGTGGACGAGGAGGTTGACCGGCTCGCAGACGAAGGCGTCGCCGGCGAAGTTCTTCCCGAGCAGGTCGTCGCGGTAGATGCCCAGGCCGCAGGCGGCGGTGACGTTCCCGGGCGGGCCGGACAGGGCGAACCGCTGGACGTCGGCCTTGGCCGGGAACAGCGTCGTCGGCTCGACCGCGACCCGGACCACCGGGTTCGGGTAGGCGACGTGCGGGTTCCGCCGCAGGTGGTGGTCGTCCAGCGGGTAGTGGAAGGCCGGGGTGCCGCTGTCGCAGCCGAACCAGTCGCCGGCGTCGTTGCGGACGCGGCCCTGCTGGGTCCGGCCGGTCGCGGCCTCCATCTCGCCGGTGTCCGGCTTGATGCGGAAGTCGCGGTCGCCGAGGGCGACCGTTTTGCCGGACTTGTGGCAGACGATGTTCCCGCCGAAGAGGCCGCACGACCCGTACACCCAGCCGTCCAGGCCGTATTCGAGGCCGTTCACCCGGCCCTGGTAGTTGTCGGTGCCGAAGCCGGTGTACAGCTTCTCGACCTTGTCGGCCTTGCCGTCGCCGTCGGTGTCCTCGGCGTACAGGATGTCCGGGGCGGCGCAGATCAGGACGCCCTTCCGCCACGGCAGCACGCCGGTCGGGAACGGGAGGTTGTCGAGGAAGACGAACGAGTGGTCCATGAAGCCGTCGCCGTCGCGGTCTTCGAGGAAGACCACCCGGCCGCCCGGGTCGAATTTGTCGGTCCGGCCGTTCGGGTAGTCGGCCATCTCGGCCACCCACAGCTTGCCGTCCGGGCCGAAGGCGATGGCCACCGGGTCGGCCACCAGCGGCTCGGCGGCGACCAGTTCGGCCTTCAGGCCGGGCCCGACCTGGATGCGGGCGAGCGACTGGTGCGGCGACAGCGGCCGGGTGCCGCCGGTCTTGTCGCCGTCGTGCTTCGGGGCGAAGGTCTTGCCGAGGAGGGCCTTGACGGCGTCGACGATCGGCTGTTCGAGCCCGGGCTTGAACGCGGCCGGGATGTCGTAGTAGATCATCGCCCCGCCGCCCTCGTACCCGCCCTCCTTCAGGACCCGCTCGCTCGGGACGTAGCCCGGGGCGTTGTTGGCGTAGGCCGTCGTCCAGAGCCGGCGGCCGTCGAGTTCCTTCTTCAGCCGCAGGGCGTAATCGACCACCACCTCACCGGGCAGGAAGGCCATCGCCAGCCGGTCGCCGAAGGCCCAGGTCTGGATGGGGTACACGATCTTCGTCGGCAGTTTCTCGCCGCGGTCGAGCTTGGCCAGCGTCACCCGGGCGTGGTGGCCGACGGCGTCGTCCCGCTTGGCCTTCTCCTGCCACCCGGCCCGGTCCGGCAGGTCGGCCAGCGGCAGGTCGAGCGTCGTGACCTTCGCGGTGATCGGCCCGGACACCGCCGTCAGGGCGTTTTGGGACAGCCGGCGGACCTCGGCGGCGATCTCCCGCCCCTGGCCGGCGGGGATGTCCATCTGGGTCTCGGCGGCCCGGGCGTTCGGGTTCTGGTCGGCCCCGCAGCCGATGCCGACGAGCGCGACCGAGCCGGGGAACTGGTCCTCGACGGCCCGGGCGGCGAACCCGGCCCAGTCGCCGCCGACCTTGTTGTGCGACAGGGTGACGCAGTGGCAGGCGTAGTTCAGGTACACCGCCCGGACCTTGCCCGCCTCGTCCTTCACGAACAGCACGGGCAGGTCGTGGTCGGTCGGGCCGCCCTGGGTCCGCCGGTTGATGGCGAACTTGGCGGTGCCGACGGCCCATTCCAGCTTGGCCGGCTTCAGGCCCTTCAGGGCCGCCAGTGCCGCGGCTTCGAGCTTGTCCAGGAACACCGGGGTGTACTTGTCGATGTTCTTCTGATGTTCCGGCGGGATGGGCACCCCGAAGAGGGTGGGATTCGCCCCGGCGACCATCGGCCCGGTGTGGGTGTGGGTGGCGGTGACCGCCAGCCGCTCGGGCTTGAGGCCGGCCTTCTTCTGGAGCCGCTTGGCGAGTTCGGCGTAGTGCTCGGCGGTGATGCCGAGCACGTCCACGGCCATCAGCACGGCCGGGCCGTTGGCCCCGTCGTCGAGGGCGAGAGCCTTGGCGTGGATCGGCTGGTAGACGCCGTCGGACTCGGCCCGGCGGCCGCCGAACCCGTTGAGCCGGATCGGGTGGGCGGGGGTGATGTCGACGGCCGCCACCCCGGCCTTGTACGGCGGCGGGTCGGCGGCCGGGGCGGGGGCGGCGGCCAGGAGGGTGGCCCAGACGGGCAGGAGTCGGCGCATGGCGAGGTCTCCGCGTTAGGGCCGATTATGCCCGACCGCGGGCCCGCTGCCAACACCCGGGCCGAATCACTTCGGCAATTCGGGCAGCCCCTGCCAGAGAACCTTGCCGTCCGGGGCCGTGACCGTCAGGTCGGTGAACCGGACCTCGCCCCCGTCGACCGTCCGCACCCCGACCCCGCCGCGGGGCGGCATCGGCGGCTTGGCCCGGTGGACCAGCCGGCCGTTCAGGTACGTCTCGACCTCGTCCCCCCGGACCTTCACCCGGGCCGTGTGCCAGACGCCCGCGGCCAGCAGGTTCGGGGTCTCGTCCCGCGGCAGGTCGTCGCCGATGAACCCGGTCCAGTCCCGCCACCCCTCGACCGCCACCGTCGTGTTCTCGCCGAAGGCGAACGGGAACACCCCGGCCACCCGCTCGGTCGACGGCAGCCCGTCCGGCCGGCGGCGGCCGTCGTACTCGTGGTTCTCCCGGAAGAACAGGGTCGCCCCGGGGACCGTCGGGACGGGGAACTTGACCTTGGCCGAGAAGTCGTAGTCGGTCCAATCCGGGTCGCCGAAGAACAGCCAGCCGGTCCCGTTCGGGCCCCCGTCGACCACCAGCTCGTTCCCACCGGCCTTGAACGTCGCCCCCTCGGCGGCGTGATACCGGTTGGTCGCGGCCCCCAGCCGGCGGGCCTCGGCGGCCGGGACCAGGGCCCCCTTCTTCACCCCCGGCAGCAGGTCGGCGGCCCAGACGACGGCGTACCGGAGGTCGCCCTGGACGACGGCCGAGGCGACGCACTGGGGCCACTGCCCGGCGGCCCGGCGGGCGGCCAGGGCGGCCCGGTACTCGTCCTCGGTCAGCTTCGGCGAGAAGTCCCAGTCGACGGCCGGGACGTTGTCGGCGAAGACGGCGAAGTACCGCAGGTCCGGCCGGCCGGCGTGGGCGGCGACGAGCCGCGGCCGCCACCCCCGGCGGCGGTACTCACCGACCTTCTGGTCCAGCTCGCCGGCGGTCAGGGTCCGGTGGAACTCGAAGTCGGGGGGCCCCATCCACCGGTGCCGGCCGTCGACCGTCATGAAGTAGCCGGTCCGACCGTCCCGCCGGGCCGCCCCGACGGACAGCGGCCAGCCCCGGTCCTTCTTCGCCTCGTCCAGCTTGTCGTCGACGAACGACCGTTCGCCGGGGCGCCGGCCCGTCCGGGGTGCGTTCGGCCGCGGCTCGTCCGGCTTGGGGACGGACAGGTCGGCCTCGAACCAGAAGGCGACCTCGGCCCACCCCTTGACCCAGATGCGGGCGTCCCCGGCCGGGAACGGGGCCAGCACCTCCAACTGGTACTCGTCCGCGGCCATCCGCTTGTGATCCTCCTCGGCCGCGGCGAACGTCTCGTTGACGGTCAGCTTCCAGGCCGGGCCGTCCGGGTCCGGGAGGGCGACGGCGTCGAAGAGGACGGCGTCGGTCCCGGCCCGGGCCGACACCCACACCGGGCGGTGGCCCGCGGGCAGGGCGGCCGCCCACGCCCGGAGCTGGTCCGGGGTCGCCCCGGCGATCTCGGTGAACGAGGGCGGCGTCACGGCCGGCGGCTTGGTCACGCCACGATCCGCCTTCGGCCCGAGCCGCTTGGCCTCGACCTTGCGGAACCGCACCTCCGTCTGGGGGTCGTGCATCTGGAGGGCGACGTGCCCCCTGCGGAACCGCCTCCGAACGTCCGTGTACTGGGCCGTTTCCTTCCCGTCGACCCGGACCGTGACCCGGTCGCCCTCCAAGACCAGCTCCAGGACGAACCACCGGCCGGCCGGGGCCGCCGGCTCGGCCACCTTGACGACCGCCCCGCCCGTCCCGGCGTACAGGCTCCCGGTCCGGTTCGGGTCCTTGCCGCCGGCGTTGACCTGGGCCTCGTACCCGTCCAGGAAGCGGGGGGCGTCGGCCGGGTAGGTCGGGCCGAACGGGGTCCGGGCGTACAGGCCGCTGTTGCCGCCGGCGTTGACCATCACCTCGGCCCGGAGGTGGACGTCCTCGAAGTCGTCCCGGTCGGTGTAGAGGTGGCTGACGGCCGGCCCCTTGCCGACCAGCACGCCGTCCACCACCGCCCACCCCTTCGGCTGGCTCGGGTGGGTCTTCCACCCGGCCAAGTCCCTGCCGTTAAAGAGCGACTCGAACCCGCCGCCCGGCGGGTTCGGCTCGCCGGGAGCCAGCGTGGCGGTGGCGTCGGCCGTCCACCGGCCGGCCCGCTCGCCCCGGAACTGGACATCGAGCCAGGCCCCGGTCAGTTTGCCGGTCGCCGTGACCGTCGCGTCGGGGGTGTCGGCCGGCTTCTCCCGCCACGTCACCGTGCCGCCGGCCACCTCGCCCTCGACGGCCGACTCCTTCCGGTCGGCCCCCTCGAAGGCCCGGCCGGCGAACCTCGACCCGTCCCGGCTGACGACGTGCAGCTCGTATGGGGCGGTCGCCGGGGCCGGTGCCCCCTTCGTGTACGTCCGGGTGCCGGCCCAGACGGTGCCGGGCTTGAGCGGGTCGTCGGCCGGGGGCGGTTTCGCGGCTCCGGCGGCGGGCACGTCCGGTGGCAGGACGCTCACCCGGACCGGGGCGCCGCCGACCTCCACTTCACCCCGATCGAGCTTCAGCACCCGGCCGCCGGACTTGACCTTGAGCGCGTACGGGCCGTCCTTCAAGGCGGTCAGGGTGAGCGTGTCGCCGGCCCGGCTGACCGTGACCGTCTCGCCGTTGGCCTCAACGGTGGCGTCGGCCGGGGCGTTCTCGATGACGATCGTCCCGTTCGGCGTCCTGGCCTTGAACAGGCCCCCGGCCCCGGCCGCCGCGAGGGCGAGCAGCACCGCCCCACAGACCGCCGCCGGGATCAGCCACGGCGGTCGCCTCCGGGCCGCGGCGGGCTTCCGCTTCGGCTTGGGCTTCGCCGCCTTCGCCGGCCGCGGGACGAAGTCCTCCGGGTTGACGTGGTGGGTATGTTGGGGGACATCCAGGTCCCGGAAGACGGACGGCGGCTGCCATCCCTGTGTGCTCGGCGAGCGGGGGGCGTCAGCCCCCTGATGGTTCGGGGGATCAGGGGCCTTTCGGCCCCCGCTCGCCCCACCAGGTGCCCCGGACGTTCTCACGAACCCGGCCAGCTCCTTGGCCACCTCGCCGGGGGTCTGGTACCGCCGGGCCGGGTCCTTGGCCATCATCTTGCCGACGACCGCGGCCAGCCCGACCGGCAGCCCCGGGCGGGCGCGGTCGAGCGGCTCCGGCTCGGCCTCCTGGTGGGCCCGCAGGATGTCGAACAGGCTCCGCCCGTCGAACGGCGGCCGGCCGGTCAGGAGGAAGTACAGGGTGCAGCCGAGGGCGTAGATGTCGGCCCGGATGTCGGCCCGGGCGGTGTCGCGGATTTGTTCCGGGGCGATGTAGTGGGGGGTGCCCATCATCTGGCCGTCCCGGGTCAGCCCGCCGTCCGGCCCCTTCTCGCTGGTCGCCTTGGCCAGCCCGAAGTCGAGGACCTTGACGACCGACTTGCCGCCGGCCCGGGTGAGGATCAGGTTCGACGGCTTGATGTCCCGGTGGACCATCCCCCGCTCGTGGGCGTGCTGGAGCCCGAGGGCGGCGTGGTAGGCGTAGAAGCAGGCGTTCGGGACGAGGACCGGCCCGCGGGTGCGGACCAACTTCTCCAGGTCCTCGCCCGGGACGTACTCCATTGCGAAGACGAGCAGGTCGCCGAGGGTGGGGGCCGAGTACGCCGCGACGACGTGGGTGTGTTGGAGCTTGGCCGCGGAGCGGATCTCGCGGAGGAACCGCTCGGCCGCCCCGGGCTTGTCGAGGAGCCGCCGGTCGACCACCTTGAGGACCTCGTCCCGGTCCATCCGGGTGTTCCGGGCGAGGTAGACGACGCCCATCCCGCCCCGGCCGAGTTCGCGGACGTTCGCGTACTGGCCGCCGGCGGTCAGCTCCGGGGGGACGTTCGTGGCCGGCGGCGGGGGCGGGGGGACGCCGACGGTCGCGGTGGGCCCGGCGGGCGGCCGGCGGGTCGGGCC
>JAIEQO010001063.1 GCA_019747655.1 Gemmataceae bacterium
GGCGGCCGCGGCCGGCGGGTCCTGGCGGGCGGCCGTCAGCAGCCGGCAGGCGGCCGGCCCGTCGGCCGGGGCGGCGGGGGAGACGCGGAGGCCCATACCGGAGTGTACCACCGGCGGGCGGCGGGACGTTCCAACGCTGTTTCTTCCGGTCGCGTTGGGATGGTTCGGAGGTGGGGTGGGACACCCGCCCGGAACCAATGAGGGCGGTGAGAGTGACAGCCGGGCGGGTGGTCTGGTAACGTGACGGGATGCCGCCCGTCACCCCGACCGCCCGCCCGCTGTACTCGCCGGCCGACCTGGCCGCGGCCGCCGCCACCCTCGACGCCGCCCGCCGGGAGTGGGAGCGGTACGGCCTGCGGTCCGTTTCGGACGAGGACGTGGAGGTCGAGCGAGCCCGGGTGGAGGCGGCCCGGCGTGAGCTTCAGGCGGTCGCCGCCCGGGCCGGGTCGCGGGTGGACGCGGTGCGGTATCGGTTCCTCCGGGTGGCCGGAACTCTGCAACAACTCTTCGGCCTCGAAGACCGGTTCGGCTGGGTGGTGGCGGTGCTGCTCGGGCTGGCCGGGACGGTGGCGGTGGCCCCGGCGGTGCTGCTGTTCCGGCCACCGGCCGGACCGGGTGCGGCGATCCTGGTGGGGACGTTCCTCCTGACCACGGCCGCCGGGCTGCTGTTCGTGCTCGGGGCCGGTCCCGGCGGGCTGACCGCGGCCGCCGACCGGCTCGGGCGGGAGCGGGCCACCGACCGGGACCGGGTGCAGCAGCTCGCCGACGAAGTGACAGCGGGCGAGGAGCGCCTCGGCCGGCTGGTGGCGGCGCACCTGGCCCAGGCCGAGTACCGGGAGGCGGTGGCCCGGCACCGGAAGTTCGAGGACCTCCTGACCGGCGAGCGGTATCAGCTCCAGACGACCGACTGGCGGGGGCTGCGCGGGGCCGAGTGGGTGGACTTCCTGGCCCGGGTGTTCAAGCTGTTGGGCTACCGGGTGGAGGCGACCCGGCCGGGCCAGGGGGCCGACCTCGTGGTCCACGGGAAGGGCCGGCGGATCGCGGTGCAGGCGGTCGGGGCGGCCGACGCGGTCGGCCCGGGGCCGGTCCAGGCGGCGTTCGCCGGCAAGACGTACTACGGCTGTACGGACTGCCTGGTGGTGGCGACCGGGCGGTTCACCGACGGGGCCGTCGAGGCCGCCGAGCGGGCTGGGTGCGGGCTGGTCGACGCCGACAAGGTCCCGGCCCTGATCGACGGCGGGCTGCTCTAGCCGGCGATCCGCCGGCGGGCGAGGGTGCTGGTGTAGGTCGCCTCCAGGTCGAGCCGGACGTAGGTAACGGCGTCCAGCCAAAGCGGGAGGGAGGGGAGTACCGAGCCGACGGCCAGTCGCGCCGGCCAGACCTCGACCTCGTCCCGCCCGTCCCGCCGGATCGGCCGGTAAGCGGCCGCGAACAGCCCGGGACCCGGGAGCGACCCGACGCCCGCGAGCCCCGCCAGCCCGAGGACATCGCCGTGGAGGTCGGCGTGCCGCTCGGTCACGACATCGACCACCACGAGCGCGATCCCCTGGTACAGGTAGCTCGCGCACTTGGCCGCGAACGCCTGGCGGGTCTCCGGCCGGTCCTTGTTCCCGGGGCTGACCAGCTCGACCGCGGCGACCACCCGGCGCCCCGCCCGCGACGCGACCACCCGGACCTCGAAGTCGTCGGCGAACACGGCCGGGCCGACGCCGGCCGGCGGGTCGGGGGCCCACGGCCCGGGGTCCGGCGTGTCCGGGCGGAGCCACTCCCGGGCCGGCTCGGCTTGGGCGGGGGTGGTGGCGTCGAACGTCGCCACGTCGATCTCGACGTTCCGCCCGGCGTGGACCTCCTCCTCGGCGAAGTACCCGGTGGGGAGTGACTGGTTCAGGGCGTCGCTGATGGACGACGCCCAGGCAGAGTGGAACCCCTCCCAGGCCCGGACCTCGGACAGCGGCGGGCGGAAGTGGTCGCGGAGCGGCATCGGCGGTCCTCCGGGGGCCGACCTCAGTATACCCGGCTCACCCCACCACCTGCCGGCCGACGGTGTAAAGCAGCCCGGACAGGGCCATCGACGCCGGCAGGGTCAGCAGCCACGCCAGGGCGATCTTCTTCACCATCCCCTTCTGCACCCCGGCCCCGTTCGCCGCCATCGTCCCGGCCACCCCGCTGGACATGATGTGCGTCGTGCTGACCGGCAGCCGGAGGAGCCCGGCCCCGAGCACCGTCGCCGCCGTCACCGCCCCGGCCGCCGCCCCCTGGCCGTAGGTCAGCCGGGTCTTGCCGATCTTCTCGGCCACCGTCACCACGATCCGCTTGTACCCGATCGTGGTGCCCACCCCGAGGGCCACCGCCACCCCGGCCACCACCCACAGCGGGACGAACTCGACCGCCCGCTCCGGGGCCTCCAGGTGCGGCCGGATCGCGTCCCGCGTCGCCGCCGGCAGCCGGGCCTCGGCCGCGTGCTTGCGGAACGAGTAGATCGCCTGCCGGACCTTCCAGCGTTCGTCGGCCGGCACGTCGGCGAAGCTCCCCTTCCCGCCCAGGGCCGTGGTCACGGCGTCCAGGTCGTGCCGCAGCTCCGGGGTGAGCTGGCCGTCCTTCTCCAGGATGTCCCGGACCGTGACCGCCGACTGGTAGACCCGACCGGCCAGCTCCGGGTGGTAGATGTTGACCGCGTAGTGGGCCGGCAGGAAGCCGATCAGCACCAGCAGGATCAGCCCCATCCCCTTCTGCCCGTCGTTCGACCCGTGGGCGAAGCTGACCCCCCCGCAGGTCACCAGCAGCACCCCCCGGACCCACCGCGGCGGCCGGTCGCCCTCGGCCGGCGGGACGTACAGCCGGGGCTCCCGGACCGTCCGCTTGAGCACCAGCAGGAGCAACGCCGCCAGGGCGAACCCGACCGCCGGGGAGACGACCAGGGCCAGGAGCACCTCCCCGACCTTGTCCCAGTTCAGCCCGGCCGCCCCCTCGCCGGCCAGCAGGCCGTTGGCCAGCCCGACCCCGAGGATCGCCCCGATGAGCGTGTGCGAGCTGCTCACCGGCAGCCCCAAGTACCACGTCCCGAGGTTCCAGATCACCCCGGCCAGGAGCAGCGACAGGACCATCACCAGGGCCTGCCCCGAGGTGCCCCGGATGAGCAGGTCGACCGGCAACAGGTTGACGATGGTGAAGGCGACCGCGGCCGTGCCGACCACGACCGTCATCAGGGCCCCGAGGAAGTTCAGCACCCCGGAATAGATGACCGCCGGGGTCGGGGAGAGGGTGCGGGTGTAGATGACGGTGGTGACGGCGTTGGCCGTGTCGTGGAACCCGTTGATGAACTCGAACCCGAACGCGATCAGCAGGGCCACGGCGAGGAACACGAGCGAGGCGGTCGGGAGGCTGGACGCGGCATCCCAGAAGCTCACGGGTGTCTCCGGCGGGTGTGGATCGGACCCTGCTGGGTGATTCGGCCGGCGGGGTGATTGGTACGCCCCGGGCCGGCCGGCTTCAACGAACCTTCACACCCCGGCCGTCTGGCACGCGGTTCGCATTGCTTTCCCACCATAGACCCGCAGCCGACCGGCCGCGGGAGGCCGAACGACCCTCACCGAGGTTTTTGATAAGCTCCCGGGTGCGGCGGCCGTGCCACCGGGCTACCAAGCCTGCCCACCAAACGGGCAGACTCGCCGGGCCGCCGGGTGCGGGAGCAATCCCCCCCGGCGGCCTCGCTTTGGGAAGTGTTTAGTGTGGGAGTGTGGGAGTGTGGGAGTGTGGGAGTGTTTAGCCGGCCGTCCGCGGGGGGCCCGAGCGAGCGGTGGCTCTGCGCAGGATTGCCCTCACGCCAGCATCTCGCGGGTGAACCGCCGGGCCAGCCAGACCATGACGAAGGCGGCCACGGTCGCGGCGAGCAACAGGCCCACCATCCACCCCAGCCACACCCAGAAGCTCCCCCGGTTCTCCGCGACCTGTTCGAGCGACTCCCAGCCGAGCCGGACATCGCGGACCCGGTACATCACCTCGACCACGTCCCGGGAGTCGTGGAACGGTACGAAGTCTACGAAGTCGATCACGCCCATGTCCACCGCATTCCCCGGCTCGCGGAACCATCCTACCGGGGGGTCGGCCGGCATGACGGCGCGGCGGTCGGCCGGGACGGCGTACAGGAAGTGCCCGAGCAACGCGGGCGTCGTCTTCTCGAACGTCTGCCCGACGGGGACCCGGCCGTCGGGCGTCAGGCGGACCGGGGTGGCCCGGGTCAGCGGGAGCCGCTCGACCTGCCGCCCGGGCGGGGCGTACTCGCCGACCAGGTAGAACTCGTACCCCGGCTGCTCGTGGTCGAGGACGAGGGTGAAGTTCCGAGGAACCTGATCATAGATCGGGCTGAACGGTCCACCCGCCCGGGCGGCCACGGGCAGCAGCAGGAGCCACACGACGGCAGCGGCGAGGCGGGTCATCGGCGGCCTCGGGTGCGGGGCGAGGGCGGCAGCCGCCCCATGATAACAAGACCCGGGGTTGCACCCCGGGCTATGCTGTGGCAGGCCTTCAGCCTGCGGGGCCTCGATCTCCCCAGCCTGAAGGGCTGGCACAGCGTAGCCCGGGGTGCAACCCCGGGTCGGCTTGGACTGCCCACCGCTCACTACTTCGGGGGCGGCGCCACCTTCAGCCCGCCGAGCTTGGCCGCCGCCCCGGCCTGGTCCCGCATCGTCCGCTTGAACTCCCCCGGGGCCGCCTGGTACTCCGGCCGCCGCTCCGTCACCCGGTCGGCCGGGCTCCCGCCCAGCCACGTCGGCAGCCGCGGCGACCCCGGCCGCACCCCCGCCTGCCGGATCAACCCCTGGTCGGCCGCGTCCGCCGGGCCGGCCGACCGGCCCCGCCCGAGGTTCGTCGCCAGCGCCGCCAGCCGCAGGTTCTGCCGCACGTCGGCGTGGATCGCCGCCCGGTCGTCGGTCGTCAGCACCCAGTTGAGCGACGGGTTGGCCTGGCACTCCAGCAGGTAGTCCGACACCGTCGCCGAACCCTTCAGCCGCTGGAGCGCGGCGGCCAGCCGCTCGTCCGCCCGGTACACCATGTTCGCCCGCCACGACGAGAACAGCCCGACCAGCGGGCCGGTCACGGTCGCCACCCCGCCCTGGGTCCGGACCGGCCGGGCCGGCGGGTTCCCCTTCCAGTGGTCGGTCGCCTTCTTCACCCACTCCGGACGCTCGGCCGGGTCGTCCGGGTCGAGCCCATCGGTCGCCTCCCGCCCGGCCGTCCGCCCGTACCGCTCGACCTCCCCGGTCGTCACCACCTGCCGGCTGGCGAGCTGGTACCCGAAGCTCCGCAGCCGCAGGAGGATGACCTCCGGCGGCCGCCCGCCGGCCGCCCCGCCCGTCCCGGTCAGCCAGTCGAGGTTGCGGCCCAGCCAGTTCAGGGCGACCATCGCCCCGTAGTTGTCGTAGTACCCGGCGTCGACGACGTGCCGGACCGGGTCGGTCGGCAGGGCGGCCGACGGGCTGAAGAACGGGAAGGAGGCGTTCATCCGGACGGCGGTACTCAGCCGGAAGTCGTTCGCCTTCGGGAAGAGGCGGAAGAACTCGACGCCCATCAGCGACATCGGGGCGTCGTCGGAGTCCCGGGCCGGGTCGACCATGTAGTCCAGGTCGAGGTTACTGATGATCACCTGCCGGCCGTCCTCGATCATCATCGGGGTGAACACCAGCGACGGCAGCGACCCGGCCCGCTCGTCCGGCTGGAGTTGGCGGAACGGCACGTCCAGGGCGCCGTTGAGGTGCCGGCTCCAGGCGAGTTCGAGGGCCCGGCCGCGGTCGTTCGTCGTCCCCCACATCCGCGGGGCGAAGGGCATGTCCTGGTGGACCCACTTCTGGGTGAGCGGGCCCAGGAAGTCGGCCTCCAGCCCGGCGAAGAACGCCTCCCGCTTCTCGGCCATGACCTTCCGGTACGGCCCCTCGGCGGCCGCCACCGCGGCCGGGTCGCCCTTCCCGTCCTGGACCGCCACCACCACCTCGGCGTACCGCCGGTACTCGGGCGTCGCCCGGGCGTCGGCGATCAGCCCGCCGGGCCGGAGCTGGGTGACGAAGTAGGCCGCCCCGAGCATCCCGCCGGACGCCCCGGACACGACCCGGACCCGGTCGGCGAACCCCGGGAACTCCTCCTCCAGGGTGAACAACACATCCGCGGTGTAGATCGCCGAGGCCGACGCCCCGCCACTGACCATGACCAGGACGACCGGCTGCGGGGCCCCGTACCGGGCCGTCATCCGCCGCTGCCAGTTGTCCCGGGCCTCGGCGTCCGGGACCAGCCCGGCGTCGGCCGCCGGGACCTTCCGCAGGGCGTCGTAGTTCACCAGCCGGGCCGGCTCGTCGTAGTAGCTGGCCCCGTCCTTGCCGGTGATGTCCATGTGCGGCAGCCGGTACTCGGTCTGGCACGACGGGATCAGGACCGGGACGGCGACGAGGGCGATCAGCCCGGGGTAGAGCCACGGCGTCCGCCCGGCCAGCCAGGCGAACAGGGCCAGCACCCCGAGCCCGAACCCGAGCGAGAGCAGCAGGCTGACCGCGGCCGGGACCCACGGGACGTACAGCCCCGGGCTGACGGCGTGGGCGATGGTCATGGCGACGTACCCGGTCCCGAGCACGACCACCACCCCCAGCCCGAACCGCTCCGGCCGGGCGTACCACGACGGGAAGAGCCACCGCAGCAGGCCGTACACGGCCGCCATCCCGAACACCCCGGCCGGGAACCAGACCCGGGCCATCCCGGCCACCCGGGCGTCGCCCACCCGGGTCTGGAACTCGTCGGCCTGCCAGATCAGCGGCGGGACCACGGCGACGAGCAGGAGCAGCCCCCAGGCCGCCCAGTACCCCCACCGGGGCACCGGCCGGAGCCCGCCGTCCGTCGCGGGGGATGTCTCCACGGCCGGCTTGATCCGGCCGCGGTCGAGCAGGTAGACGGCCAGCACCACCTCGCCGAAGACGGTCGCGGCCACCGCCCCGGCCAGCACGCCGGTGACCGGGTCCTCGCTCCAGAGCTGGTGGAAGGCGTCGTACTCGGTCATCAGCCACCCCCACAGGAAGAGGAGGAGGACGACCGGGACGGAGAGGAGCAGCGGGTAGAAGGCGAACAGGTGGCCGAGCGGGCGGACGGCCGACCCGATCCACGACTCCCACACGGACCGGCGGCCGGGGTTCGGGGCGGGGTCCATGATCCCTCCGGGGGTGGGGACGGTGCTTTCGGCGAGCGGGGGGCGTGAGGCCCCGGTCCTGGTGGCACAGGCAGGAGTGCCTGTGCGGCGTGTCGTAGGGTGTGTCGAGCGGACCGTCCGCGGTCCCCGACGACGCACCACCCATCCCCCGGTACGTCGTCGGCTCGCCGGGGGCGAGCCTCGACACACCCTACGGGGCTTCCTGGGACCGCGGCCGTCCCGGCCGCTCTTCCGCACACGACCCTTCACTCACCCCCCGCACACGCGAACAACGGCCGGCTTCGATACTACCGGGAGACCGCTTGCGCGGGCGACGGCTATTGTGTAGATTCGGTGAGCGAGCCGTGTGGCTTCGGGGAAGGCATTAGCCCTCCGGTTCCGACGCCACCAGCCCGGCAATGGTTCGGTCAGGTGGCACAGGCGTTCCTGCCTGTGCTGCCGGATACCGCCCCCACGTTACCCGGCCGGCGGTCGCCCCGCCACCTCGGAGACAAAGGACCGGTCCCATGACCCGCCGGACCCTCGCCCCCGCCGGGCTGGCCGCGGCCGCCCTGGCCGCCGGCCTGATCGCCTGCCCGTCCTGGACCCGGGCGGCCGGGCTGGACGTGTGGAACCTGCCCGAGCTGACCCGGCAGTGCGACGAGGAGGAAGCCCGGCGGGACGGCCTGGCCGACCGGCGGGACAACCTGTTCCGGCGGAACGCGGCCAAGCGGGCGGCGGCGGCCGAGCTGGCGGCCGGGCGGCTCGACCTGGCCGGGGCGGCGGCCGAGTTCCTGGCGGCGGACGCGACCTGCCCGGTCGCACTGGAGGCGCTGCGGTTCCAGTTCCGGGACGGCCCGGACCAGAAGCGGGCGGCCCGGGCGGTGCTGGTCTGGGTGAAGTACCGGTCGGGCCTGCCGGCCGACGACCTGGCCCGGTTGGAGGCCGAGTTCCGGGCCCTCTACCCGACCGGCTGAAGTCGGACGGGCGTGTCGGACGCCGGGAAACACGTCACCGCCCGCTTGACAGCGGGTAATTTATGTGGTATCCTGTTCAGTAGTTTCGGGTGTGGCAACTCGACCCGGACGTCCACTCGTCTTCCGATCTGGTACACGACGCCCCGGCCAACGTGGCGGTATACGGGATCGGTGGTCTCGAATCGTAACCCGATGTCCGGCTGTGGTTTGCCGCGAGTTCGGACGACGAGCGTGGCGGTATCACCGCACATCTGACCCGGCGAAATGGAAGTAAGCCATAGCCGCAGAAAGGTTTCCGGAGACGTGCCCGGTCGTGCAAAAAGTGAGGGGGGGAAGGGGTGGGGTCAACCGGGCCGACCGACTCCGACCCATCACCCCGATTCCGAAAGACTTGCGGCCCGGGTCAGCCGGTCACGCACGGCGGCCCACTCGGGCGTGTCCGGGGGCATCTCGACCACGATCCGGTCGTACCGCCCGTCGTCGAGTTCGTGCAGTACGGCGTACAGGTCGGCGGCGTACTCGGTCGGGTCGTTGGAGATCGATAGGTAGTTGTAGATCAGGTCATCCCCGACCGAGATGACCCGCAGCCCGGCGTCGAGCAGTTCGCGGTGGAGCCGGTCGGCGTCGTCCGCATCGGCCGCCAGGACCACCGGCGTCCGCGGGCTGTAGTGCTTCGCCATCCGCCCGGGTGAGCGGGCCACCCCTTCAGCCGCACCCCCCCCCGCCAGCGGCCCGACGACCTCCTCCAGCATCGGCACCGTGACCAGCCCCGGCCGCAGCAGCCGGACCGCCCCGCCGGTCACGTCGACCACCGTAGACTCGATCCCGCCCGGGCACGGCCCGCCGTCGAGGATCAGGTCGATCCGCCCATCCAGGCCCTTCAAGACATGCTCGGCCCGGGTCGGCGACAGCTCGGTGCTGCGGTTGGCGCTCGGGGCCGCAATCGCAACCCCCGCTTCTCGGATCAATGCCTGTGCCACGGCATGGTTCGGACAACGGACGGCGACCGTCGGCCCGCCGGCAGTCACGATGTCTGGAATCCCCTCCCGCTTGGGCACCACGATCGTGAGCGGGCCCGGCCAGAACCGGTTTGCTAACCGGTCGGCGACCACCGGCCAGTCCGCCGCGACCGCACCGAGTTGCCACGGGCGGGCGACGTGGACGATGACGGGGTTGGTGGCCGGGCGACCTTTCGCCGCGAAGATGCCGGCGACCGCGGCCGGGTCGAGGGCGTTCGCCCCGAGGCCGTAGACGGTCTCGGTCGGGAAGGCGACCAGCCGGCCGGCCCGGAGCAGGTCGGCGGCCCGGCGGACGGCGCCCGCTTCCGGGGCCGCCGGGTCGATACGGAGGACAGACGTTTGCAACGGACCCCACCCC
>JAIEQO010000220.1 GCA_019747655.1 Gemmataceae bacterium
CCGTTGCCGGTCAGGGTGGCCAGCCCGGCGCTGTCGTACCCCCGGTACTCGAGCCGGTGGAGGCCGTCGATCAGGATCGGCTCGGCCTCCCGCTGCCCGACGTACCCGACGATGCCACACATGCTGCGGTCTCCTGGTGTCCACGGTCCGACGGACGCGACGCGGCCCGGCGGCCCCGGCGGGCGGGGGCGGGTCGGGCCCTTCGTGGGCGAATCGGTAGTTCGGCCGCCGGCGGCGACGGGTTCGGGGCGGTCGGCCCGGGCCGCCGGGGCCCGGGTCAACTCGGTCGGCGATCGGTCGGGCTGGCGAGTCCGGGGCCGCGGATGGGAGAGCGGCGCCGGCCGCGAGCGTGGTTCGGGTGCAGGGCTCTAACTAACGGGCGGGTACGGAAGACTTCAAGGGAAATCCGCCCGACCATCAGCCGTTTTCCCATCTTCATGTGGGGCAACAAGCGGTTCCTTACGGGCGTCAGAGTCAAACCCCGGACCGGGGCGTCCGTGGACGAAGTTCGCATGAATCCGCCTGAACAAGTCAGGAGCCGGGGACGGCCGGTTGATGCAGGTTTCAGGCCGGACCGCCACGGGGGTCGGATTTCCCCTCGGACCGCCCGCGACCGGACGGGCGTGTTGCCGGGGGTTGATGTCAACGCTTACGCCCGTGTGTAGGACCCGACGGATTACCGGTTATCGACGGCCGTGCGGACCGGATAGTTCCTTCTCGCGGGTTGCACCGATCCGACCCGTGCGTTACATCTAGGGGGACGTGACCGGCGCCGGCCGATGAAGGTTGTGCGGGTGGTAGCGAAAATCGGTGCCCGGCGGCGATCTGGCGTTGCCGGGTCATGCCCGGCCGTTTTAAAGTAGAGGCTCTTGCCCGGCGCCACCGCCTGAACCGACCCCCATGAGCGGGCGGGCCCGACCCAGCCGGGCCGCCCGGAACACCCGTGTGCGGACCCCCCTCCCCGGCCCGGCCTGCCGGCTCTGCGGCATGGCCGTTGCTTTCCGCGGATCGTTCCGCACCGCACCCGCGTCTGACACCCGGGCCGGCCTGAGCCGCCGGCCCGGCCGCTCCGCCGCCATCCCGACCCCGACGCCCCCGCGAGCCCCCGATGACCCCCGCCCGCCCCGAAACCCGGCTGACCGCGACCCTGGCCGTCGCCTTCGGGGTGACGGCCTGGGCCTACGGTGCGACGCTGGCCGACACCGCCGACCGGTGGGCCAGCGACCCGCAATACTCGCACGGGTTCCTGGTCCCGCTGTTCTCGCTCTACCTGCTCTGGAGCCGGCGGGGAATGTTGGCCGGGACCGACCCGCGGCCGCGGTGGTGGGGCGTCGGGATCGTCCTGCTGGGGGTCGGGCTGCGGCTGTACGCCTTCTACGGCTACCAGCCGTGGCTCGACGCCGGGTCGCTGGTGGTGGTGCTGCTCGGGCTGGTGGCCGCCGCCGGGGGGCGGCCGGCGGTCCGGTGGGCCGGCCTGGCGGTCCTGTTCCTGGGGTTCATGATCCCGCTGCCGTACCAGCTCCAGACGGCCCTCGGCGGGGCCCTCCAGCGGATCGCGACCGTCTGCAGCACGTACCTGCTCCAGACGGTCGGGGTCCCGGCGGTCGCCCAGGGGAACGTCATCCTCCTGTCGAAGGAGCCGATCGGGGTGGCCGCCGCGTGCAGCGGGCTGAGCATGCTGGTGACGTTCTTCGCCCTGGCCGCGGCCGTCGCCGTCCTGTCCCGCAAGGGGTGGGTCGAGCGGGCGGCGGTGGTCCTCAGCGCGGTCCCGATCGCGGTCGCCGCCAACGTCATCCGGATCACCGTCACCGGCATCCTGTACGAGTACAACCAGGGGGAGACGGCCCGGCTGGTGTTCCACGACGGGGCCGGCTACCTGATGATGCCGCTCGGGCTCCTGATGCTCCTGGCGGTCCAGCACGTGGTCGGCCGGGCGGTCGTCCCGGCCGCCCCGCCGGACGCCCGCCGGGGCGGCCGCCCGGCCCTGGCCTACTGACCGGACCCGTACCCGCCGACGCCGACACGAGGGGGACCCCGATGGCGAGTGCGACCCTGCCCGACGCCCCGGCCGTCAAGCGGCCGAGCGGGCTGAGCCCGCGGACCGTGTTCAGCGCCGTCCGCCGGCGGCCGCTGGCGTTCGTCGGGGTGTTCCTGCTGGCGGGCGGGGCCGCGGCGGCCGTCTGGTTCCTCCTGCCGGTCCCGAAACTGACCGCCGCCGTCGGGTTCCACCTGTCGCCCCCCCGGGGGGTGCTCCGGGAGGGCGGCGGCGGCGACCTGCAGGCGTTTAAGGCCACCCAGGCCGGCCGGGTGAAGAACCGGATGGTCCTGCACGCGGCCCTCGACGAGCCCGGGGTGAGGGACCTCCAGGTCGTCCGGACGGCGGAACCCGACCCGCGGACCTGGCTCGACCGGAACCTGAAGGTGGACACCCGCGGGGGGGGGCCGGACGTCCTCCGGGTCGTCCTCGAGGGGGACGACGAGGAGGAGCTGATCAAGGTCCTGGCGGCCGTGTCGAGGGTGTACCGGGATAAGGTCAAGGACGACGAGATCGGCGACCGGCAGCAGCGGTTGGACAAACTCAAAAACGAGCACGACAAGCTCCAAAAAGAGCTGGATAGATACCACCAGCGGATGGACGAGCTGGCCCTGGCCGTCGGCCGGGACACGTTCGACTACCACATCCTGGATCAGGTCCTGCACGCCGAGCACATGCGGGCGGACAACGACCTGCGGGTGGCCCAGGGCCGGCTGGAGGCGGCCCGGGACAACCTGGCCGCCCTCGAAGCCGGCGCCAAGGCGGCCCCGCCGCCCGCCGGCCCGCAGGCCCCGGGGGCGGCCGCCCTGGAGAACCAGATCGAGCGGGCGGTGAACAGCGACCCCGGGGTGGTCCAGCTCCGGAACGCGCTGGCCGCGGCCCAGTTCGGGCTGAAGAAGTTCGAGGAGGAGTACCACGAGGGGGCGCCGGACCTGCTCAAAGCCCGGGCCGCCATCCGGGACCTGGACGCCAAACTGGTCGAGCACCGGGCCGCCGTCCGGAAGGAGATCGCCAAGCAGGTCGAGGACGCCCAGCGGGGCAACGCGGCCGAGCGCCGGGAGCGGCTCGATGCCCAGGTCAAACAGGAGGAGGCCCAGGTCCTGAAGGCGCAGCGGGCGATGACCAAGATCGAGAGCAACCTCAAGATCCGGCGCGAGTCCCGGAGCGAGCTGGAGCGGCTGAGGCGGGAGTCCGAGACCACCCAGGTGTTGGCCAAGCAGATGGCCGACGAGAAGGGGCGGCTGGCGATCGAGCTGAACCCCCTCAACGTCGTCCCCCGGGTGACCGAGATCGAGAAGCCGTTCGTCGTCCCCGGGCTGGAGGGGAACAAGCGGCTGAAGTACGCCCTGATCGCCGCCGCCGCCACCTTCATCCTCGGGTTCGGCGGGCTGGTCGGGTGGGAGGCCCGCAGCCGCCGGGTCACCCACACCGACGACGTCACCACCGACCTCGGGGTGCGGCTCCTGGGGACCGTCCCGCCGACCGGCGGGGCGAACGGCCCCGGGGCCCCGCCGGCGGCCCTGGCCGAGGCCATCGACACCGCCCGGACGATGCTCCTCCACGGCACCCCCGGCGGGCCGGCCATCCGCACGGTTCTCGTCACCAGCGGGGTGGCCGGGGAGGGGAAGACGTCGCTGGCCGGGCACCTGTCGATCAGCCTGGCCCGGGCCGGGTTCCGGACCGTCCTGGTGGACGGCGACCTCCAGTCCCCGTCGGCCCACCGGCTGTTCGACTGCCCGGTCGGGCCGGGGCTGTGCGAGCTCTTGCGGGACGAGGTCGGGCTGGACGACGCCGCCCGCCCGACCCCGGTGCCGGGGCTGGCCCTGCTGCCGGCCGGGCGGTGGGACACGGCCGCCCGGCAGGCCCTGGTCGGGGACCGGTGGCGGCGGCTGAAGGCCGACCTGGAGGCCCGGTACGACTTCGTGGTGGTCGACAGCGCCCCGCTCCTGCTGGTCAGCGACACCCTGCTGTTGGCCCGGGAGGCCGACGGGGTGGTCCTGTCGGTCCTGCTCGGGGTCAGCCAGGTGTCGCACGTGGCCGAGACGGCCGGCCGGCTCCAGGCGGTCGGGGCGCGGCTGACCGGGGCGGTGGTGAACGGGGTCTGGCACCGGGCGTACCGGGCCGGCAGCGCGTACCGGTACGCGGCCGCCGCCCCGGCCGCGGCCGCCCTGGGTGAGGGCGGCGGGGAGGACCGGGCGTGAAAGCGGCGCTGGCGGCGGGGCCGGTGGTGGCGGCGGTGGCGGCGGTGGCCGCCGCCGGGGTGTTCCACGGCCGGCTGACCGACCGGTGGGGGTCGTCCGGCCAGTTGGAGGCGGCCGTCGCCGCCATGGACCGGGTCCCCGACCGGTTCGGGGAGTGGGCCGCGGCCGGGGAGGACCGGCCGCTCGACGACGACGCCCTGCGGGTCGGCGGGATCCGCGGGCACGTCCAGCGGACGTTCACCGGCCCGGGCGACCCGGGGCCGCTCACCCTGCTGGTCGTGTGCGGCCGGGGCGGGCCGATCAGCGTCCACACCCCGGACGTCTGCTTCACCGGGGCCGGGTTCCGGCAGCTCGGGCGGGAGCAGGCGGTGAAGGTCCGGGGGGCGGACGGCCGGGAGGACACGTTCAAGGCGGCCCGGTTCGCCGAGCCGGCCGGGTTCGGCCGGGGCGAGCAGGAGGTGTACTGGGCGTGGTCGGCCGACGGCCGGACCTGGGACGCCCCGGACAACCCGCGGCTGGCGTTCGCCCGGAAGAAGGCGCTCTACAAGTTGTACGTCGTCCGCCGGCTGGTCCCGGGGGAGACGGGCAAGCCGTCCGAGGCGTTCCTGGGGCAGGCCCTGCCGGGGCTGCGGGCCGCCCTGGCCGCGGCCGACCCCGACCGAGCCCCGGGGGGCTGACGCCGGGCCCGCCGACCGAGCCCCCGCCCCCGAGGCCCGATGGACTTCGCGCTGTTCGTCCTCCTGAACGCCGTCCTCCTGATCCGCCCGGACGACCTGGTCCCGGAGCTGGCCGGGCTGCGGACGTACCTGTTCGTTATCGGGCTGACCCTGGTGGCGGCGGCCCCCCGGCTGGTCGACACCCTCCGGCCGGCCGACCTGGCCGGCCGGCCGATCGCCTGCGGGGTGATCGGGTTCTGGGCGGCCGGCATCGTCTCCCAGATCGCCCGCGGGCAGTTCGGGCTGGCCTCGGACTTCGCCGGCGAGTTCGGCAAGGTGGTCCTGTACTACCTGCTGTTGGTCAGCGTGGTGGACTCCCCGGCCCGGCTGCGGGCGTTCCTCGGCTGGCTGGTCGTCTTGGTCGGGGTGCTGGCGACCCTCGGGCTGCTCCAGTTCTACGGGGCGATCGACGTCGAGGCCCTGCGGCCGATCCAGGACCGGATGGAGGTCGACCCGGCGACCGGGGAGCTGCTCCAGTTCAACCAGCTCCGGGCGAACGGGATGTTCAACGACCCGAACGACCTGTGCCTGATCCTGACCGTCGGGGTGATGGCCGCCCTGTACCGGGCGGCCGCGGCCGGGCCGGTCGGGTGGGCGGTCTGGCTGCCCCCGGCCGGGGTGTTCGTGTTCGGGGTGATGCTGACCCAGTCCCGGGGCGGGCTGCTCGCCCTGATGGCCGCCGGCGGCGGGTTCCTGGCCGCCCGGTACGGGTGGCGGCGGGCCCTCCCGCTGGCCCTGGCCGGGTTCCCGGTGGTGGTCGTCCTGTTCGCCGGCCGGCAGACCAACTTCGACGACGGCGGGAACGGGACGGCCAACCAGCGGATGCAGTTCTGGTCCGAGGGGTTCACGCTGCTGTTCGGCAGCACGGCCGGCCCCCAGACCCTCCTGACCGGGATCGGGGTGGACGAGTTCGCCGAGAACATCAAGCACGTCGCCCACAACTCCTTCGTCCACGCCTACGTCGAAACCGGGCTGTTGGGCGGCGGGCTGTTCGCCGCCCTGTTCGCCCTGGCCGTGTGGGGGGTGTACCGGGCCGGCGGGCCGGGCCGGCCGGCGACCGCCCTGGCGGCCGTCCGGCCGTACCTGTTCGGGATGGTCTTCGGGTACGCGGCCGGAGTGTTCTCGCTCTCCCGGAACTACGTCATCCCGACCTACCTGGTGCTCGGGCTGGCCACCGCCTACCTGTCGCTGGCCGGCCGGCCGGACGACCTCGGGGCCCGGCTGAGCGGCCGGCTGCTGGCGGCCCTGGCCGTGCTGGCGCTGGCGGCGCTGGTCGGGCTGGTGATGTTCACCCGGGCGTTCGTCCAGTTCGGCGGGGGGCCGTGACGGCGCGGCCGGCCGGTCGGTTGACGGGCGGTCGAACGGGTACTATCTTAGCGCGGTCACAGTAATGAGGCGGGGCCTTCGCCGCCCCGAAGGCTCCGGCGGGCGTCGCCCCGTTCTGGCGGGGCCCGGGCCGACCGACACCACACGCCGCACACCACACGAGCCCGAGGGTCGGACCCAGCCATGCCGGCGATCACCCAGCGCGTCCTCCGCAGGCTCCGGAAGTACAAGAACCGGGCGGTCGGGGCCGTCCGCCCGCCGCTCCGGGTGGCCGTCGTCGGGGCCGGGGAGATCGCCCCGGACCACGTCGCCGGGTACGAGGCCGGGCCGGCCGCCCGGGTGGTGGCGGTCAGCGACCTCCGGCCGGCCGCCCTGGCCAAGGCCCTCGACCGGTGGCCGTCCGTCCGGGCCTACCGGGACTACGCCCGGATGCTCCGGGAGGCGAAGCCGGACCTGGTCAGCGTCTGCACCTGGCCCCAGTCGCACGCCGAGATCGTCGCCCGGGCGGCCGCCGCCGGGGCGAAGGGCATCCTGTGCGAGAAGCCGATGGCCCTGCGGCTGGCGGACATGGACGCCATGATCGCCGCCTGCCAGGAGCACGGGGTCAAGCTGGCGGTCGGCCACCAGTACCGGTTCCACCCGCACTTCGTGTGGGCCGCCGGGGTCGTCCGGGACAACCTCCTGGGCGAGCTGCGGGGCGTCCGCGGGCACATCACCAGCACCCTGGCCAACAACGGCCCGCACCTGTTCGACACCGTCCGGTTCGTCCTCGGCGACCCGGCCGCCCGGGAGGTCGCCTGCGCCGTCACCCGGGACCAGGGCGGGTACAACCGGGCCGTCCCGGCCGAGGAGTCGGCCAGCGGGCACGTCCTGTTCGAGACCGGGGTGCGGTTCGAGTTCCGGACGGGGGAGCTGGCCCCGACGTTCTTCGCCGTCGTCCTCGAAGGGGCGAACGGGGAGGTCGAGATCACCCCGGCCGGGGTCGAGGTGCGGGGGGCCGCCGGCGTCCGCCCGCCGGCCGCCGGGGGGGGCGACCCGCGGGCCCGCCAGTTCGGCGAGTTCATCGCCTGGGTGAAGGGGCAGCAGCCGGCCTACGCGGCCGACGCCGAGTCGAGCCGCAGGACCGGCGAGCTGGTCCTGGCGGCCTACGAGGCGGCCCGGACGAAGGCCGCGGTCAAGCTCCCGCTGGCGGTGCGGGGCGACGTGCTCGGGTGGATGGACGGCGGCCCCGGGGCGGACGCCCCGGCCGACGCCCCGGAGTACGTCCCGCCGCTGCCGCCGGCCGACGGCCGGGGCGACCGGCTGGCGATGGACGGCGGCCGGCGGGCGGCCCGGAAGTGGTTCTCGCTCAAGCCGGCGATGGGCACCGCCGAGATCACCGGGCTGACCCGGGTGGTGCTGTCGAAGCAGCTCAACTGCGTCGAGGGCACGGTCGTCAAGGCGCTGGAGCGGGAGTTCGCGGCCCTGTACGGGGCCCCGAAGGCGGTCGCCTCGACCTCCGGGACATCGGCCGTCCACGTCGCCCTCGGGGCCCTCGGCCTGAACCCCGGGGACGAGGTCGTCACCACCCCGCTGACCGACATGGGGACGGTGATCCCGATCCTGGCCAGCAACTGCATCCCGGTGTTCGCCGACATCGACCCCGTCACCGGGAACCTCTCGGCCGAGACGATCGCCCAAAAGCTGACCCCGCGGACGAAGGCGGTGGTCGTGGTCCACCTGTTCGGCCGCCCGGCCGACCTGGGGCCGATCGCCGAACTCCTGGCCGCCCGCGGCATCCCGCTGGTCGAGGACTGCGCCCAGGCCCACCTGGCCGAGTACCGTGGGAAGAAGGTCGGGACGTTCGGGGCGTTCGGCTGCTTCAGCCTCCAGCAGTCGAAGCAGATCACCTGCGGGGACGGCGGGCTGACCCTGGTGAACCGGCCGGAGCACGCCGAGCGGGCGGCCCTGTTCGTGGACAAGGGGTGGGACCGGAAGAAGGGGCTGCGGTCGCACCTGTTCCTCGGCATGAACTACCGGATGACCGAGCTGCAGGGGGCGGTGGCCCGGGCCCAGGTCGCCCGGGTCGGGAAGCTGATCGCCGCCCGCCGGGCGGCGGCCGACCGGCTGACCGACCTACTCAAGGGGGTGCCGGGGGTGGAGCCGGTGCCGACCCCGGCGGACGTGTCGCCGTCGTGGTGGATGTACCAGATGCGTGTCGACGAGGAGGCGGTCGGGCTGTCCACCCGGGCGTTCGCCGAGGTCTTGCGGGCCGAGGGGGTCCGGGCCCTGGCCGACTACGTCCCGGAGCCGGTGTTCAACTACCCGGTCCTGCGGGAGCCGCGGACGTTCGGGGACAGCGGGTTCCCGTTCCCGCCGGGGTACGCCCAGCCGCGGGCCGACGACTACCCCGGGTTCCGGGCGTTCAACGACCGGCTCCTGTTCCTCCAGTGGAGCCACAACGTCCGGGGCGGGCACGTCCGGGGGATCGCCGAGGCGGCCCGGAAGGTGGCCGCCTACGCCGGGGCGGCCCGGGCCGTCCGGCCGGAGCCGGTCCCGGTCGGCTGAGCACCACCCCGGGACCCGCCATGCCCTCCCCCCGACACCTGGTTCGGTCCGCGAAGCGGCTGGTCAAGCGGTTGGCCCGGCCGGTCCGGCAGCCGTGGGCCACCCGCCGGCGGCTGGCCGCCGACCTCGGCCGGCTCGGCGTCCGGCCGGGCGGGGTCCTGATCGTCCACTCGTCGCTGTCGGCCGTCGGGTACGTCCCGGGCGGCCCGGCGGCGGTGATCGGGGCGCTGGCCGACGCGGTCGGCCCGGCCGGCACGCTGGTCCTGCCGACCCACACCTGGGAGTGGGTCGAGGGCGGCCTGCGGGAGTTCGACGCCCGCACCACCCCGAGCTGCGTGGGCAAGCTGACCGAGGTGTTCCGGGCCCTGCCGGGGGCCGTCCGCAGCCTCCACCCGACACACTCGGTCGCCGCCCTCGGGCCGGACGCCGAGGCCCTGACCGCCGGCCACGAGGCCGCCCCGACCCCGTGCGGGGCCGGCACCCCGTATGCAACGTGCCTCGACCGGGGCGGGCAAATCCTCCTGCTCGGGGCCGGGCTCGGGTCGAACACCGCGTTCCACACGGCCGAGGCCGAGGCCGACCTGCCGTACCTGATGTTGGACGAGCCGGACCGGTTCGTCCTGGTCGACCAAGCCGGCGCCCGGCACGAGCGGGCGGTCCGCCGGCACCGGCCCGGGGTGGCCCGGCGGTTCGAGGCGACCGAGGGCGTGCTGGC
>JAIEQO010000085.1 GCA_019747655.1 Gemmataceae bacterium
CGGCCGGCCGATGAGCGGCCGGGACGGCCGCGGTCCCAGGAATGACATCCGACCGCTCCGGCTCCCGAACTGACCCCGAGGGTGGTAGGGTGCGCCAACGCCCCCCGCTCGCCCGGAACAGGTTGGCGGCCGCCAGCGGCACCGCCCCGAGTAGGCAGAGGCTCCACGGCGGGAAGTAGAACAGCTCCTCCCCGACCCGGGACCACAGCTCGCCCAGGATCATCCCCAGGTACGACGTGTTCCAGTTGGTGAACACGTCGACGAACGGGCCCCACGTCCCCGTCCCGACCAGCCACCCCACCCCGGCCAGCCCGACCAGCAGCCCGCCGAGGAGTACCCCGCCGAGATCGGCCCCGACCCGCCGCCACGGCCGCGGCGCGGTCGAGGCCAGCGGCCGGGCCGTCACCAGCCACGCGGCCACCGCCGGGAAGGCGACGTGCGGCTTGATCCAGAACGCGGCGGCCCAGACCACCCCCTCGACGGCCGCCGACCGGAACACCCGGCCGTCGGTGATGGGACCGGCCCGGGCCGCGGCCACCCGCCGCAGCCGCAGCCGGGCCGCCAGCAGGGCCGGGAGCATCATCCACACGTCCCGCTGGACGTGGTTGAACTCGGACAGGAACGGGTAGAACGCGGCCACCCCGGCGGCCGCCCAGGCGACCCCGGCCGGCGTCGCCCCGGCCTCCCGGGCCCACCTCAGAAGCACCGCCACCACGGCCGCGACGATCAGTAGGTCGACCGCCCGCAGTGCCTCCGGCGACCACCCGAGGGCCGCCCGGACGCCGCACAGGAGCCACACGAACCCCGGCGGGTTGGTGTCGAACACGTCCTTGTAGTGGGTGCCGCCGGTGAGGATGTTCCGGGCGGCCACGTCGTACAGGGTGGCGTCGCACCACAGCGGCATCCGCAAGAACAGCGGCACCCCGACCGCGGCGAGGAGGGCGAACGCCAGCCAGCCGGGGAGGGCCGACCGCCACGGGCGAAACCCCGACCGGCCGGCGGGTGACGGGTCGGGGGCGGGCATCGACGGGGGGTCCGGGTTCGGGGAGAGGCGCTCCCTTCTTACGCCCGGCCGTCCGGCGGTTCAAGGGACCGCCCCGGCGGGTCGTGCTCCGGTTTGGTTGAGTTCCGGTGGCACAGGCATTCCTGCCTGTGCTCTTGGAGCCGCCGTCCGGGGCCCGGACACGCGGCCGACCGATTTCCCGACAATCCCGTAAAAATCGTTGCATCCGTTCCGGGGGTCGTATACCATCTTCAAGTGGAGAAGGAATCGCCACCACTCGCCCCAGAGGCCCGGATGCCTCGCCGGCCCCTGCCCGCTATCCGAATGACGGTGACTCGCTTCTCCCGGCGACCGGGTGCCCACTCAGCCCCGCGCCGCCGTGGCGGCACCCGACCCCCCGCCACCGGGTCACCCCTCTCCGGAGTCACGCGATGACCGCCGCTCCCGTCCTCCTGCCGCCCGGGCCGGCCGACGTCCTGTCCCACAGCCCGCTGCCCCAGCTCCGCCGGCTGGAGGTGGCCGAGACCGAGGCCGAGGTGGTCATCACCGGCACGGTCGGCAGCTTCTACCTGAAGCAGCTCGCCCAGGAGACCATCCGGCCGACCCTCGGCTGCCGGCGGCTCCTGAACCGGGTCGAGGTCTGCTCGGCCTGACGGGCGAACGCCCCGAGAACGCACGAAGCCCACCCGAATTGGGTGGGCTTCGTGCGTTCTCGGGGCGCGGTTCAGCCCTGGCCGGAAGATTCCGCTCCCGCCCGCTCCCGGTCGAGGAGCGTCCGCTTCCGACCGATCCCCCAGCGGTAGCCGGTCAGCTTGCCGTCCGACCCGACGACCCGGTGGCACGGGATGACGACCGCGGCCGGGTTGGTGGCGCAGGCACGGGCCGCCGCCCGGACCGTCGCCGGGGCCCCGACCGCCGCCGCCACCTCGGCGTAGGTCCGGATCTGGCCGTAGGGGATGCGGCGGAGTTCCTCCCACACCCGCCGCTGGAAGGCGGTCGCCCGCACGTCGAGCGGCAGGTCGAGGTGCGGCAACTTCCCCGCGAGGTGCCGCAGGAGGTCGGCCAGCCAGCCGCCGAGGCCGGCCGGGTCGGGGTCGAGTTTCGCCGCCGGGAACTCGGCCGCCAGGAACGCCACCAGCTCGCCGTCCGTGTCGGCCAGCCCGACCGCGCAGACGCCCCGGGCGGTGGCCCCGAGGACCACCCGGCCGAGGTCGCATTCGGCGGTCGCGTACCGGACCACCGCCGGGCCGCCGGCCCGGTACTGGCCGGGGGTCATCCCGAGCGAGTCGCCGGCCGCCTCGTACAGCCGGCTCGGCGAGCCGTAGCCCGCCGCGTGCAGCGCCGTCGTCACGGTCTCACCCTCCTTCAGGTTGGCCTTGAGCCGGTCGAGCCGGCAGGCGGCGGCGAACTGCCGGGGGCTGACCCCGGCCACCCGCTTGAACACCCGCTGGAGGTGGGCCGGGCTCATCCCGGCCCGCCGGCCGAGGGCGGCCAGGGTCGCCGGGGCGTCCGGGTGGGCCCGGAGGAACGCACAGAGTTCGGCGACGATGGGAACGGCGTCGACATCCGCGTCGGGCACGGGCCACCTCCGCAGCCACTGTACCGGGGGGCGGCGGGGTGCCGCTATCCGCTTCTTGCGCCGACCCCTGAAACGACCGGAGCCCGGCCGTCGGACGGCCGGGCTCCGGGTGCGTGGGTGGGGCGGCTCAATCGACCTTCTGGTCGGCCTCGTCCTTCCCCTTCGCCTCGTCCTTCTTCGGGGCGGGGTCCTTCGGCGGGGCGTCCTTCGGGGCCGCGGGGTCGCCCGGCGGCACCCCACCGACCCGCCCCCGCACGGTGGCGTTGACCGACACCTCCGGGGCCATCCGGACCGGGTTGGCGTACCTCGCCGAGGCGTCCCGGAGGCAGACCATCAGCCCGTTCTCGGCCGCCAGGTAGACCCGGTCGGAGACGGTGTTGACGACCGGGACGGTGAACGCCGGCACGTCGATCCCGGACAGCGGGACGGCCCGGCGGTCGGCCGCGTTCGCCCGGGCGGCGTCGTACACCAACAGCCGGCCGAGCCCGTCCCGGACGTACACGAACGAGTCGTTCACCCCGACCACCCGGTCGGCCCCCCGGTCGGCCGTCCGCCACACCACGTCCCCGGTCGCCCGGTCGACCCGGGTGACCCCGGACTCCTCCCCGGCGGCGAACACCGCGTCCTTGGTCACCAGCGGGGTCCGGTTCGGGTACCCGCCGACGTTCGACCGCCACGGGGAGACGGCCCCGCCGTCCAGGTTCCCGGCCGCCAGGTCGACGGCCACCAGGGTCCCGTCGACCAAAGGCAGGTACGCCAGCACCCCGGCCTGGGCCGGGGCGGCGGCCGCCAGTTCGGACATCCGCCCGGCCACCTCGACCGACTTGTCCGCCTTGTCCAGGGCCAGGAACGCCCGCCCGTCGGTCGCCACCCACATCCGCAGCGGGCTGAGCACCGGGGCGAACAGGACCCGGCTGTTCAGCCCGTACTCCCACCGGGTCCGCGGGGTGATGCCCTTCGGCCGCAGGTCGGTCAGGGCCAGGGCGGAGGCGACCGACGGCGGCAGGCTGACCAGCGACGGGGTCCGCTGGATGTTCTGCCCGGCCTCGTCCCGCAGCCGGTACGGCCGGCGGAGGGTGGGGAGGGTGGCCAGCGACGGGGTCCGGGCCTCGTTCTCCATCCGGTACGGCGGGGTGACGGTGGCGGTCACGGCCAGCGACGGGGTCCGCCCGCCCCCCCCCAGCCCGCCTAAAGGCAAGTCCCGCACGTCGCGGCGGACGACGGCCTCCTCGGCCGGCGGGGGCGGCGGCCGGTACACCCCGGTGGTCGGGTACCGGCGGGTCAGGTCGTCCACCGGGTTGACCGCCCGGGGCCCGCGGTCGGCCACCCCGGCCCCCTCCCGCCGGGGGTCGGTCAGGACGATCGGCCGGGGCAGGTCGTAGGCCACCAGCCGCTGCACCCCGGGCGACCGGGCCTGGACCTCCAGGGCGGCGTACACCCCGGTGTTGTCGGCCGCCAGCCCGGCCGCCGGCGGCGACCCCATGTCGAACGCGAACTCGACCACCCCGGTCGCCCGGTAGAAGGCGAACAGCCGGGTGACGTTGGCGACGAACACGTACTGGCCGTTGGCCGCCACCGGGTACGGGACGGTCGGCCCGCCGTTGCCCAGGTCGGCCGTCCACTGGACCCGCCCGGTCCGGGCGTCGAGGGCGATCAGGATGCCCCGCCGGGACTGGACGAAAATCTGGTCGTCGACCGTCTGGATCAGCCCGATCCCGTCCCGCCGGCCGTCGACCGGCAGGTACGTCGACCACTCGGTCCGGAGGTTGAGCCGGTCGAGGGCCGACTGGTCCGGCGGGACGGCCCCGGAGTAGTTCGACTCCTGGGCGAACGCGGGTCCGGAGAGGGCGAGGAGGAGGCCGACGGCGGCCGGGCGGGACCACATGGGGTACGACTCCGGGTGCGGCGGGTCCGGCGGGGCGGGCCGATACCACCTACTTTACCACCCCCGGCCGGGCCGCGAAACCAGTTGGCCCGGCGAAGCCGCATGGGGAGGGGCGGTGGCGCCCGGTCGGGCCGGTTGTGCCGGCCGGCCGCCGCGATTTCCGACCGGCCGGGCGATTCCGGGCGAAGTCACCTTGGTTGGCGCTTGCCTGGGCGAACCCCGAGCGTGAGCGAGGGGGTGGGGCCGACACCCCCTCGCTCACGCTCGGGGTTCGCCGAAGGCCTGCCGCCGGCCGGCACAGCCGGCCCTACTTCTTCCCGAGCGCCCGCTTGCGGGCGAAGAAGTCGGTCAGGGCGGCCGCGCACCGGTCGGCCAGGACCCCGCCGATCACCCGGGCCCGGTGGTTCAGCCGCGGGTCGGAGGTGATCGTGAAGAGGGTGTGGCAGGCCCCGGCCTTCGGGTCCGGGCAGCCGTACACGACCAGCGGCACCCGGGCGTTCACCACCGCCCCGGCGCACATCGGGCACGGCTCCAGGGTGGCGTACAGGATGCACTTCTCCAGCCGCCACGACCCGACCGCCGCGGCCGCCTGGGTCAGGGCGATCATCTCGGCGTGGGCGGTCGGGTCCTTCAGTTGCTCCCGCTGGTTGTGGGCCCGGGCGACCACCCCCTTCTCCGGGTGGACGATCACCGCCCCGACCGGCACCTCGTCCTCCGCGGCGGCCGCGGCCGCCTCGTCGAGGGCCAGCCCCATGTGGTGCAGGTGGAACGGGTGGGCCGGGTCGGTGAACGCCAGGTCGAGCGGGCTGAACGGGTCCATCACCCCACGCTACCAGGGGTTGTCACCCCTGGCTACCGGCGGTCGCCGCTCCGCGGCTCCGAGCAGCCGGAGTCCCGGAGGGACGACCGCCCGTAGCCAGGGGTGCAAACCCCCTGGTACCAATCCCGCCCGGCCCGATCACTCCCGCAGCCGGTTCACCGTGTAGTAGCACTCGTCGTGCAGGAGCTGCCCGCCGCCGGCCGCCCGGACGCCCTCGGCCCGCAGCTCGTACACCCGCCCCGGCCGGACGCCCGGCACGGTCAGCGACAGCGTCCGCCCGTCGGCCGACGGCTTGGCGGCGGTCACGGTCTCGGCCCGCCGGTCCACCTCCTGCGACCCGTAGGTGGACCAGTACATGTAGGTGAACGACCCGACCGACGCCGCCCCGGGCGACACCGAGGCAGGGTCCAGCGGCTTGGTGAACGTCAGGTCGAACCCGTCCCGGGTCAGGGCGACGTGGTGGACCTCGAACGGTACCTTCCCCGTGTAGACGAGCCGCTGGAGGCCGTAGGGCTTGCCGCCGATCGACCCCCAGCCGCGGGCCGTCTGCCCGGCGAACAGGCTCCCGTCCGGGGCGAACGCCAGGCGGTTCACCCCGCACTGGAGGCCGGACCGGAACGGGAAGCAGGCCCCCTGGTACACCCCGCCGACCTTCTCCAGCGCCACCCGCATGACCAGCGACTTGGTCTGGTCGCCGATGAAGCACTGGCCGGCGAACGGGCCGAACTTGCCGCCCGACGTGTCCCACGCCGGCTCGCTGACCGAGTTGCCCATCCGGCCGTAGGGGAACCAGATCGCCGGCGGGTCGACCGCCGGGAACCCGGCCGGGGTGCTCGGCCCGCCCTCCCGGACCCCGTCGTACCGCATCCCGCTCGCCACCTTCTCGGGGACGAGCCCGGCGAACGGCGAGTCCTTGACCCACCGGAGCGGGGCCTGGTGGCCGTAGAACTTCCCTTTTTGTAAGTGGTGGAGCTTGTTCGACGCCACCCACTCGCCCTGGTTGTCGGCGTAGAACAGGTCGCCGTCCGGCGAGAAGGCGACGCCGTTGGGCGACCGCAGCCCGTAGGCCCACGGCTCCATCTTGCCGTCCGGCGTGACCTTCACGCACCACCCCCGCCACGGGGCCTTCGCCTGGTGCCCGCCGCCGAACCCGACGTTGAGAGTGACGAAGAAGTTGCCGTCCTTGTCCCGGGCCGGGCCGAAGGCGAACTCGTGGTAGTCACCGGAGACGCCCCACCCGTCGCAGACGGTCGTGAACTCGTCGGCCGTGCCGTCGCCGTCCGCGTCGGTGATCTTCGTCAGTTCCGGCCGCTGGACGACGTACACCGTCTTGTCGTCCTGCACCCACATCCCGAGCGGCTCGTGCAGGCCGGACGCCCAGCGGGTCATCTTGACCTGCGCGGGGTCGGCCGTCGGGTTGTGGACCAGCCAGATTTCCCCCCGGCGGGTGCAGGCCAACAGCTTCCCGTCCGGCCGGAACGCCAGCCCGCCGACCTCCAGCACGCAGTCTTCGGGGAGCGGGACCGTCACCACCCGATAGTGGGCGGCCTCATCGCCGTTGGCCGGGGCCTGGGCCTGCACGACCGGCTTGAGCGGGAAGTCCTTGTCCACCAGTTTCCGGACCGCCTCGGGGACGAGCGCCGGCAGCTCCGGGTTGACGTACACGGCCCACCCGCCGAGGTTCTGGCCGACCTTCAGCAGCAGCCGGTTGACCCCCTCCTGCACCTCGACCTCGATCCGGAACTGGTCCGGCTCGGCGGCCCGCTCGTGGTCCTCCAGGAGCACCTGCTTGCCGTTGAAGAAGACGGTGAGCGTGTCGTCGGCCCCGAACGACAGCGGCAACTTGAACGCCCGGGGCGAGCGGAACTCGTGGTACAGGTAGACGAGGGCATGTTCCCTGTGATCGGGGAAGAGCGGCAAGAGGCCGACCACCCGGCCGGGCGAGAAGCCCTGGAACTCCTCCCACCCGAACCGCTTCCCGTCCTTGCCGGCGAACGCGGCCTTCGGGTCGAACCCCTTCTCCGGCGGGTAGGCGGTTTCGAGGCCGACCTTGTTCGAGTTGTCGAACGGCCCGGCGTAGTGCCAGGTCCCTTCCAGGGTCGGCAGGCCGTGGGCGGCGAGGGTGGCCCGGACCGTTTCGGCCCGGGTCGCCTTCTTGACGTACCCGCCGGCCTTCGGCTCGGGCGAGCGGGGGGCGTCAGCCCCCTGATGAGACGGGACGAGGGCGACGAGGAGGCCGACGGCCGGGAGGGCGAAGCGCATGAGGTGCTCGGCGGGAAGGTGCGGGCTGTGGTGGTACGGCCCGGCCGTATTCGATTGTCGCGTCCGCGACCCGGACGGCCTGCGCCGGCGCGGTCCACCCGCGGTAGGCCGTGGTGGTATTGTCGCCCCGAAGGGGCGTCCGGGAATAGCCCGGGGTGGCAACCCCGGGTACGATCCGCATACCCAACCACCCGAAGCCCCGAAGGGGCGACCCTCTCCCCCCACCCCCGGAGCCGCCCGTGCCCCAGTCCCTCGCGTCGGTCTACCTGCAGGTCGTCTTCAGCACCAAGAACCGGGCCCCGGCGATCACCCCGGACCTCCGCCCGCGGCTCGACCAGTACCTCGCCGGTACGGCCGTGGGCACCGGCACCAAGCTGGTCGACGCCGGCGGGGTGGACGACCACGTCCGCCTGCTCGTCCCCCTCGGCCGGGAGCTGACCATCGCCGACCTGGTGCGGACGCTCAAGGCCGGGTCGTCCCGGTGGGTGCATGACACCTTCCCCGGCCGGCGTGAGTTCGCCTGGCAGGCCGGGTACGGGGCGTTCTCGGTCGAGTTCTTGGACCTCGGGGCCGTCCGGGCGTACATCGCCGGGCAGGAACAGCACCACCGAGCGGCGACGTTCCAGGACGAGTTCCGGGCGCTGCTAACCCGCCACGGCATCGAGTGGGACGAGCGGCACGTGTGGGACTGACTGTGGCGGGTCGCCCCTTCGGTGCTACGGGTGTTCCTTCAACCACGTTACCCGGGGTTGTCACCCCGGGCTATTCCCGGACGCCCCTTCGGGGCGACAACCGAACGCCCCGGGGCGGCAACCGAACGCCAACGACAGGCCGGCCGCGTCCTCGCTCGGCTGCGGGGTGGGTCAGAACTGGTTCCACAACCGCCCGAACTCGGCCGCGAACGCGGCCACCAGCCCGGGGTCGGCGGTGTCCACCACGTTCTCGAAGTTCACCTCGGCCGCCCCGCGGGTCCAGTTGTAGCTGCCGGTGAGCAGCCGCGAGCCGTCGACCACGGCGAACTTGTGGTGCATGTGGCCGGTAGTGTGCGGGTCGTTCGGCCGGCCGGGCGGGTCGAACTTCACCACGACCCCGGCCTCGGCGAACCGGCGGAGGTCCGAGCCGGGGTCGTGGGCCTTGTCGTTGTCGGAGATCACGCGAACCTTCACCCCCCGGCGGTGGGCGTCGAGGACGGCCCGGCTGATCCGGTCGTCGGTGATCGTGAAGACGCACAGGTCGAGCGACCGGCGGGCCGCGGAGATGCGTCGCACGATCAGGTTCAGGCAGGCCTCGCCCGGGGCGAACGCGACCGTCGTTGGGCCTGGCGAGCCGGGAGCGTCAGCGACCGGAGCCGCCTGCACCGGGGCGACGGCCCGCAGCACCCCTTCGAGCCAGTCGAGGACACGGGCCGCGTCGGGGGCCGACTTACGGGCGAGGTCGAAAGCCGCGTGCCGGACCACCCCGCGGAGCGAGTCCGTCGGGGCGTGCTCGGCCAGCCAGGCGGCGAGGTCCTGCTTCTCCCCGCCGGTCAGTTGCCCGTCGGCGAGGGTGCGGGCGAGGAAGCGGTCCGCGTCGGCGGCATTCATGGCGGGTCCGGGGCGGCGGGTGAAGGACCAAATTTACCGCCCGTCGGGCGAGAACGCAACCGCCCGACCCGGCGCCGACCGACAGCAGAGGTTGACAACCGGGGTAAATACTGATAAATTGTTCACAGTGAACGGCCGAACGGATACCGGCCGTGGGTCGAGGAAGGCGGAGGACCGTGGCGGTATCCCGCATCGGTTGGGTGGGAGTGGAAGCCATGACCGGACAGCGAATTGCGACGAATCCGGGCGACGAGCGTGGCGGTATCACCCCTCAACACGGCCGGTCATTTTCGACGGAAGTGCATGACAAATTGGGGTTTCGGCACGGCCGGCCGGTCCCGTGCAAAACAAGGGGGGGGGGGGAGGGGGTATACTCCCGCCCCCTACCGCTCCCGCCGAACCGACCACTCGGTCAGGGTT
>JAIEQO010000626.1 GCA_019747655.1 Gemmataceae bacterium
CGGCCGAGGTCGCGGGCGGCCGCCGCCCGGGCCGTCGGGTCGGGGCCGCCGAGGGCCCGGGTCAGTTCCGGCAGCGGGTCGGCGGTCGGGGTCATGCGGTGGGGGCTACAACCAGGGCGGGCCCCGAAGCTTAGCTCACCCGGCGGCCGGCGGGTGGACGGTTCCGGGCGATGCACACCCCCCACGCCTGAACCATTTCACTCGGCTGGAAGAAATAGTGTTGGAGCATAATCGACGGTTTTTCCTTCGGCCCGTGCGAGAGGCCGGCGGCCCGGCGTCCGTATAATCGAGGTGGCGGCCGGGATTCCACGGTTGTTACCGTGGTCGTATTGAAGCGTCCGTGCGATCGACGCAGCCAACAAGCGGGCTCAGTTGTTTCCACGGCCTGTTGCCGTGGCCGAATTATCAGCACGCATGGGGGAAGCGGGGCTATGAGCCGGTTCGGACCGAAAGCCCGGTCGAAGGCTGTGATGGCGGCGGTCGTCCTGGGGACGGCCCTGGGGGCGGGTTCGGCCCAGGCCGCCGGCCCCAACCCGAAGGCCGTCCAGGACATCAGCCGGTACTGCCAGGCGTGCTGGCGGAACGCCCGGCTGCCGACCGACCGGTGGCCGGACTGCACCCAGGACGTGTTCACCCGGCTGTTGGAGCGGGTCGAGCCGGCCCGGTGGGAGACCGTTCTGAAGGACGACGAGACGGACGAGCGGCGGGAGTTTATTCGGGCCGTTGACGCCGTGAAGAAGCGGGTCCAGCGGGCCCGGAAGTTTTCCGCCCTGACGGCGGACGCGGCCGCCTACCACGGCGGGGCCGAGAACGTGGCCCGGGACGGCCGCGAGGCGGTGGCGAAGGCGGCGGCCGAGGTACTCAGCCCGCGGCAGCGGCGGGTGCTGGAGCTGACCGCCGACGGCTGGGCGACCCCGGACATCGCGGCCGAGCTGGGCACCACCGTCGAGCGGGTCAGCGACGAGAAGTACAAGGCCATCCGCAAGCTGCGGCACTACTTCGGGACGGTGTGACCGGTTGCCGCCCCGAAGGGGCGTCCGGGAATAGCCCGGGGTGTCACCCCGGGTGAGGATTGGAACAAAACACGGAGCCCCGTAGGGGCGACCCGCACACGAGGGTCGCCCCTACGGGGCTCCATCGATTCTCGGCACTCGGACCCGGGGCTTTCGCCCCGGGCTATTCCCGGACGCCCCTTCGGGGCGGCGGTGAGGACCCCTTACACTGCCGCCCGGCGGCCGAGCCGGCGAACCAGAAGCGCCGCCGGCCACCCGAGCCCGACCATCACGGCCGTCACCGGCTCCGGCACCGCCGTGACCCCGATCGAGCCGTCCGTGTAGCCGGTGATGAGGTTCGGGTCGGCGGCCGGGTCGGCCCCGGGGACGGCCGTGACCGACCGGTCGAACGTGACCGCGAACGGGCCGGCCGCCGGGTCGGCCGAGGCCGACACGTCGAAGTACACCCGCCCGAGGCCGTAGGTCGTGCCCGAGTTCAGGTCGACCGTGAGCGTGTCGAAGGGAAAGTCGGACGCGGTGATGGACGGGCCGGGGGGGGAGGTGCTGATGACGTCGCCCGGGGGCGAGGTCGTGCTGTTCGGGGGGGTCATCAGCGCGAAGCTGTTCCCGTCGAACACGTAGGCCTCATCCGTCCCGGCCGTTACCTTGGTGAAGGTAATCCCCGACGCCGGGTCGACGCCGAGCTGGAACGAGAACCCGGATATCGTTACCGGGTCGGTGCCGGTGTTTTTCAGGGTCACGTCGAAGTAGTTCCCCGTCGTACCGACCCCGGCGGTGGCGGGCTTGGCCGTGACGACCAGGCCGGCCCGGGAGGGGGACGCCGCCGACAGCAGGCATAGGACCGCGGCCAGGGCCGCCCCCGGGCCGGGGCGGACGACGGACCGGGCGGCCGGGCGGAGCGGAGCGAACCCAATCATCGCGAGGACTCCAAGGGGCGAAGCCGGGGCGGGGGTCCGCCCCGGCGGGGCGGGGTTACGACAGCTTGGTCCCGATCCGGCCGCGGGCCAGGGTCACGTCGGCGGCGTCGACCACCCCGTCCCCGTTCGCGTCGGCGAGCCGGTCGTAGGCGGCCGTCCGGGCGGCGTTGATCGCGGCGACGTCGGTCGCGTTCACCACCCCGTCGTCATTGTAATCGGCCGTCAGCACCCGGACCTTCCGGTCGTAGGCGGTGCCGTGGCCGAGGCGGTTGCCCAGGGCGTCGGCCAGCCCGTCCGCCCCCGCCCCCTGGAGCCCGAGCGGGAGCTGGCCCAGGTCGGCCGGCTTGGCGAACGTCCACGTCAGGGTGTTCGTCCCCAGCCCCGAGGGGGTGCCGGCGTCCCGGCCGGTCAGGCTCTTGGCCGTCCCGGCCGCCACCGCCTTGTTGAACACCACCTGGATGCCGGTGACCGCCCACGGCAGCCGGTCGCGGGTCGACCCGAGCACGTTGAACGTCCGGCCGGTCCCGTACACCACCCGGAACTCGACCACCGCAAGGGCCGACGCCTCGATCACAAGGTTCTTGTTCGCCGCGAGCGACCCGGCCGCCCCCGGAGCCGGCAGGGTCAGGTCGGCCGCAGCCCCCGGCCCGGTGATCGACCCGCCGTTCAGGGTCAGGGCGGTCGCCGAGGCGGCGTCCAGGTCGGCCGCCGCGTCCCCGGCCCCGACCGTGTAGCTGAACGTCAGGGTGTCGGTCCCGCTGCCGCTCGCGTACACGGCCGTCCCGCCCGAGTTCAGGGCCAGCTTCGGCATCCCCGTGACCGTCACGGGCTGGGTGAACGTCACGGCGACCGGGATGACCGCCCCGGCCCCGTAGGTCCCGTTCGGGCTGGGCGAGGTCACACCCGCCACCGCCGGGGCTGCCGCGACGCCGGTGAGCACGGCCACCACGCCCGAGGCGGTGGCGTGGCCGCCGTCGCCGTCGGCCACGTCCACCCGCACCCCGTAGAGCCCGACGGCGTCCGGGGTGAAGCTGGCGTCGCCCCCGCCGAGGGTGTACTCCTCGCCGTTCGGCTTCACGATCGTCCAGGTGGTCGTCAGCGGATCGAACGCCCCGGCCGGGTCGGCCGCGGCGGCCGCCAGCGGCACCGCGACGCCGGCCGAGCCGCTTTCCGGGATGGCCACGGCCGTCAGGGTCGGGGCGGCGTTGGCCACCACGACTCCGACGGCCCGGGTGGCCACGTCGTTCCCGACGGCCGCCGTCAGGAGCACCTGATAGGTGCCGTTCTCGGGCGGCGTGAACGACACGTCGGTCCCGGTCAGGGTGAACGGGGCCCCGACCGCGTCCGGCGGGGTGATCGTCCAGGTCAGCACCGGGGTGCCGCCCTGGGCCCCGCGGTCGTCGGTTGCGGTCGCCCGGAGCCGGACGGCCGAGCCCTCGGTCCCGGTCGCGGGGGCGTCGAACGTGACGACCCGGATCGGGGTGGCGGCGACCGCGACGGTGAACGTCCGGGAGGCCGACCCGCCGTCCCCGTCCGTCACCGTCAGGACGACGGCGTAGGTCCCGGCTCGGCCCGGGGTGAACCCGGACGGCGACCCCTGCGGGGCCGGCACGGGCACCCCGTCCGGGTCGGTCACGGCCCAGGTGAAGGTCAGCGGGTCGTAACCGGGCAGGGCCCGATCGGTGGCGGTGGCGGTCAGCACGACGGCGTGCCCGACGTACCCGGTCGTCGGGACGGAGTAGGTGGCGACCACCGGGTCGGCGTTGGCCACCGTCAGGTCGACGGACTTGCTGGCCGACCCGCCGTCGCCGTCGGTCGCGGTGACGGTGGCGGTGTAGGCCCCGTTGTCCGGGGCGACGAACGAGGCCGCCGGGCTGGCCGCCGGGGCGGACTCGTACCGGAACCCGCCCGGCCCGGTGACGACCCAGGTGTAGCGGACGTTCGGGAGGTCGGCGGCCACGTCGGACACCACCGGCCCGTTCTTCGTGGCCGGGGCCAGCGACAGGGCGACCGTGTCGCCCTCGATCACCCCGGCCGGGGCCTTCGGCGTGCCGACCAGCACCGGATCGGCGTTGGCCACCGCGATCGTGCGAACGGGGCTGGTCGGGGCGGTCCCGCCGTCGTCGTCGGTGACGGTCAGGGTGACGGTGTACGTCCCCTGGTTCGGCGGGGTGAACAGCGGGCTCGGCCCGCCGAGGGTAACGACCTCGGCCCCGGCCGCGTCCCGGACCACCCACCGGTAGCTGAGCACGTCGGCGGCCCCGGCCGGGTCGGTGGCGGTCGCAGCGAGGGCCAGCGGCACGCCCTCGGTCCCGGTGGTCGGGACGGTGACATCGGCGATCGCCGGGGCGGCGTTGCCGACCAGGATCGTCCGCGTCGCGGTCGCGGTCAGCCCGGCGGCGTCGGCCACCTCCAGGGAGATGGTGACGGTGCCGTTGTCCGGGACGAGGAACGACACCTCCGCCCCGGTGAGGGTCAGGAGCGGGCGGCCCGGCCGGTCGACCCGCCAGGTGTAGGTGAGGGCCGACCCGCCCGGGTCGGAGGCCGTCGCCCGGACGGTGACGGTGTTGCCCTCGGTCGCGGTCGCGGGGACCTCGACGGCCGACAGCTCCGGGGCGAGGTTGACGACCGACAGGGCGGCCGTCCGGGTGTCGGTGCCGCCGTCGCCGTCGTCCACCGTCAGGGTGACGACGTACTCCCCGCCGGCCGGGGTGAAGATTACCTCCGGGCCGGTGAGGGCGGTGGTCCCGCCGGGTCCAGCGAACGTCCAGGTGTAGGTGAGCGGGTCGGCGGCCCCGGCCGGGTCGGCGGCGGCCGCCCGGAAGGTGAGCGGCTGGGCCTCGGCCCCGGTCGCCGGGGCGTCGAACGCGGTGATCGTCGGGGCCCGGTTGGCGACGGTCACGGTCCGGGTGACGGTGGCCGACCCGCCGTCGTCGTCGGTGACGGTCAGGGTGACGAGGTAGTCGCCGCCGTCCGGCGGGGTGAACTCGAACCCGGCCCGGGCCACGAACGCGTACCCGGTCGGGTCGCCCGGGTCGGCCAGGGCGGCGGCCCCGACGACGGCGAGCCCGTCGGTGAACCCGTTCGGCCCGGCCACGGACCAGGTGAAGGTGAGCGGCTCGGAGCCGGTCGCCACGCTGGCGGCGGTGGCCGACAGGAGGACGGGCGCCACCTCCTCCCCGGCGGCCGGGATGCCGAGCCGGCCGGCCCGGTCGTCGACGGCCGGCGGGGCGTTCTTCACCCGGACCGTCAGGGTGTTCGAGACGCCGGTGAAGGTCCCGTCGTCGTTCGTCAGGCTGGTCACCCGGACCGAGAAGAGGCCGGCCTGGGCGTAGGTGTGGGCCAGCTTGGTCACGTCGCCGGTGACGGTGTCGGCGGTGCCGTCGCCCCAGTCGACGGTGTACGCCGAGACCGGGTCGAGGGCCCCGGCCGGGTCGGCCAGGGCGACGGTGACGACGTAGCCGGGGGCCGCCCCCTCGGTCGGGGGGGGCCTGTCGGCGCCCCCGAGGACGGCGTCCGTCAGGACCGCCGCCGGGGCCACGTCCGTCACCCGGACGGCGGTGGTCGCGGTGGCGCTCGCCTCGGCCGTCACCACCGTGACGGTGACGGTGTACGGGGTGCCGGCCCCGGGGCCGCCGTCGGCGTACCGGTGGGCGGGGGTCCGAAGGTCGAGCGACTTGCCGCTGGTCGTCAACTCCTCGGCCGGGCTGCCGTCGCCCCAGTCGATCACCACCCGGGTGATCGCGTCGCCCGGGTCCGAGGCCTTCAGGTCCAGGGCGACGGTCCCGCCCTCGGCCAGGGTGGCGGCGGTCGGGGCGAGGCTGGCGATCGTCGGGGCCACGTCCGTCACGTTCAGGGTGACGAACAGGTCGCGGGCCCCGCGGTCGTCGAACAGCCCGGCCCGGATGGTCTTGAGCCCGCTGGTCGCCAGGACGGTGTCCGGGACGCCGACCGGGGCCGTCAGGTTCTTCGACGCCGGGGTGTCGTAGGTCCCGTTGTTGTCCCAGTCGTACCGGACGCTCAGCCCGGCCAGGTCGAGGTCGGACGGGTCGGCCGCCCCGGCCACGCGGACCGTCACCGCCCCCGTCGCGCCCCCCTCGGCGGTCGAGCCGCCGCTCAGGGCCAGGGTGCCGGTCGGCAGGGTGTTGGTGACGGTCAGCCGGACCGCGTCGGAGACGACCGGGTTGGTCTTGTTCGGCCCGTACCAGGCGGTCACGGTCAGGTCGTACCTCCCGTCGTTCGTCACCCCGGCGGCCTTCAGGTCGGCCCAGGTGGGGGCGGCGGTGGCGGCCGTGAACCCGGCCAGTACCTTCTTGCTCACGGCCCACTCGTACCCGGTCGGGCTGCCGGCCGCGGCCGCGGTGAACGCCGCCCCGTCGCCCTCGGCGACCGTGTACGGCCCGCCGGGCGAGACGGCCTTGCCGTCGGCCGTCACCACCACGTCGGTGGACGCCGAGTACCCGTCGGCGTCGTTCCCGGCGTCCGGCCGGTCCTCGTCGAACGCCCAGACCGTCACCCGGTACGTCCCCGGGGCCGGGAAGGAGTAGAAGGCCTCGGTGGCGTCGGCCCCGAAGGACTGCTTGGCCCCGGTCAGGCCCCACCGGACGGCCCACTTGGTAATCCGGTCGTCGCCCGGGTCGGCCGAGGCCCGGAGCAGGACCCGGAACGGGTCCTGGAGCTTCGCGTTCGCGTTCGGGGCGGTGACGGTCGGGCCGACGTTGTCGACCTTCAGGGTGCCGGCGGCGTCGGCCGACAGGGCGTAGGACCGCCCGCCGAACGCCTGCGGGCTGGCCGCGTTCGTCGCCCGGACGGCGACCGGGTAGGTGCCGTTGTCGTCGATCCCGAGGGCCTGGAGCTGCGGCCACAGGAGGGTGACGCTCGGGGTGTAGGCGTCGTTGAACGCCCCGTCCCCGTTCAGGTCCCAGGCCCAGGCGGTGGCCAGCCCGGACGGGTCGGACGCGGACAGGGTGACGCCCTGGCCCTCGTTGATGGTCGTCACCGCCGGGACCGCCGGCCGGGGCGGGGTCTGGACGAACACCTGCTGGTTGCCGCCGGCCCGGTTCAGCCCGGCGTAGCTGACCGTCCCCCGGGCCGGGGTGCCGGACAGGGTGATGTCCCCGGCCGTCCCGGACGACGGGGCGACGGCCGACCGACCGTCCGGGTCGTAGAACAGGGCGTCCCCGGCGAACGTCCCGGCCTGCACCGTCCCGGTGGCCAGGTCGCCGTTCACCCCCAGGGCCGAGTTCGACGGCACCCCGGTCCCCTTCACCCGGACGATGTCGATGTCGGCCCCGCCGGCGTTCACGTTCACCGCCGCCGCCATCCCGGCCGGCAGGGCGACCACCGACACCTCGTCGTCCCCGGCCCCGGCGGTGACCGTCAGGTCCCGGCCGGCCGTCTGGGTCACGGTCTGGGCGATCGTGGCCGTGTCCTTCCCGGCCCCCAGGTTCAGGGTGAACCGCTCGGCGGCCAGGACCGTCCCGGAGGCCCGCGGCCCGAGGTCGGCCACGGACACGGTGTCGTCGTTCCCGCCGGTCTCGACCGTGACCGTCCGCACCCCGGCCGTCGGGGCCCGGAGGACGCGGACGAGGTCGGCCTGGTTGGCCGTGTCGTTCCCGTTCAGCGGGGTGTAGGTCCGGAGGGTGAACGCCTCGGCCGCCTCGAACCGGGTGTCCAGCCGGATCGGCGGGGCGGTCGCCCCGGCGGCCGGGAAGGTGAGCCGGGCGAACCCGCCGGCCGCCGCCCCGGCCCCGGTCGCCGACGTGACGGCCAGGGTGGTGCCGCGGACGGCCAGCCCGACCGGGGCGGCGATCCCGTTCACCCCGCCCCGCCCGTCCCGGACGACCTGGGCGAACCGGTATTGGCCGTTGACGAGGGCGAACACGGCGACCGCCCCCTCGGCCTTGCCGGCGACGAAGACGTACCGGCCGTCGGTCGTGGCCTCGATGGCAGATGCCCCGAGCAGCCCGCCGACCCCGCCGATCCCGTTGGTGAACGTCTGGAGGAGGGTCGGGGCGGCGTCCCCGTTACGCCCGTACACCCGCAGCTTGCCGTCGGCCGAGGCCACGAACAGCCGGTCGGCGGTGGCCGTCGCCGCGGACACGCCGGTCAGCCCGGTGAGGGTGAAGTGCGGGCTGCCGGACGGGTAGAACGGGTACTGCCGGACCTCGCCGGCCGCCGGGAAGGTGACGAACACCCGGTCCTGGGCGGCGAACACCCCGGCCGCCCCGGCCGCGTCGGTCTCGGTCTGGTAGGTCGGGGCGAAGCTCGGGTAGAGGGAGTACGTCCGCAGCTTCCCGGCGACCAGCACGTACAGCTTCCCCTGGCCCGGGTAGTAGGCCATCCCGGTCGCCCCGGCGGACCCGGCCAGGGGGTCGGTCCGGGCGATCGTGACGGACCCGTCGAAGTCCCGGAGGAAGGTGGTCAGCACGCCCTCGGCCGGGGATAGGGTGAAGACGTAGTCCTGCCCGCCGACCGCCGCCCGGGCGACGAACGCCACCCCGCCCAGCCCGGTCGCCCCGCCGGACCCGTCGGTGAACCCCTTGTGTTGCCCGGTCTGGGTGTCGGCGGTGACGAAGGCGTTGTCGGCGGCCGACACCCCGTACAGCCACCGGCCGTCCGACGACGCGGTCCCGGCGGTCAGGGTCGTGACCGGCTTGTCGTAGGTCGCCCCGTCGACCACCGCCCGGACGCTCGGCTTGGTCCCGAGCGCCCCGCCGGTCAGCGGGACGGCGGACGCGGCGTTCTCGGCGGCCACGAACACGAACCCGGAGGTCGCGTCCCCGCCCAGGGCTAGCCCCTTCGGGTCGGACAGCCGGAGGTCGGCGTCGTCCGTCAGGATGTCGGAGGCGACGGCGGTGAGGGCCGAGTTGGTCCCGACGGTGAACCGCCGGAGGGTGCCCGCGGCGGTGGCCGCGAACAGGGTGTTCCCGGACCGGAGCAGGGCATTCACCCCGGCCGGGTCGGACGCGGCGGTGCCCTCCACCGTCATCCCGTCGGCCCCCGGCAGGACGGTGGCCACCGCGCCGCCGTTGGTCCCGACGTACAGCCGGGTGCCGTCCGGGGAGACGGCGACCGCGACCGGGTCCTGGCCGGGGATGGTGACCCGCCCGGTGTCCCAGACGTCGCCGTTGTTCACCACCAGCGCGGCGGTGAAGATCGGGGCGTTGTTGAACACCGTGTTCGGGGTGAGGACGGACACGGCCTTGTCCGCCGTCCCGACCGCGTACACCTTCCCGTTCCCGAACGCCAGGTCGGCCGCGTTCAGCCCGACGGCCGTGTCGGCCACCTCGGTGAACCCGCCGTCCAGCCAGGTCAGGTTGTCGGGCCCGGGCAGCCCGTACCCGTTGCCGTCGGTGCTCCCGTCGATCCCGGCGTCGTAGGCGTCCTGGAGCAGGGCGCGGAACACCCCGCGGTTGCCGGCCGCGGTCGCGGTGTCGATGAGGTACAGGTAGCGGCCGTCCGGGGACACCGCGAGCCGGTCGGCCGCGGCCAGGGCCCCGGTCAGGGCGAGCGTCTGCTGCGGGTACTTGGTGCTCGTGTGGCCGCCGCTCTCGTAGTACGGGCGGAGGGAGGTGGCCGCGAGCCGGCGGGCCGTCGACGACCCGGCCACCCGCTCAGATCGGAAGAGCG
>JAIEQO010000588.1 GCA_019747655.1 Gemmataceae bacterium
CGGCCGACGGCCGGTGACGGCCGACCCCGGGGCCCCGACCCCCCGCCCACCCAACGAGTGACGCCATGTCCACCGTCTTGCGTGCGCCGGCCGGGGTCGAGGGGGACGGCCGGGCCGCCCCGCCCGGGGTCGAGGTCACGGTCGTGATGCCCTGCCTGAACGAGGCGGAGACGATCGGCCGGTGCGTCGAGAAGGCCCTCCGGGCGTTCCGCGAGCACGGCATCAGCGGCGAGGTGGTGATCGGGGACAACGGGAGCACCGACGGGTCGCAGGAGATCGCCCGCCGGCTGGGGGCCCGGGTGGTGGACGTGCCGGCCCGGGGGTACGGGGCGGCCCTGCTCGGCGGGGTGGCCGCCGCCCGCGGCACCTACGTCGTCATGGGCGACTCGGACGACAGCTACGACTTCGCCGCCATCCTCCCGTTCGTCGAGCAGCTCCGGGCCGGGGCCGAGCTGGTGATGGGGAACCGGTTCCGCGGCGAGATCAAGCCCGGGGCGATGCCGTTCCTGCACAAGTACCTGGGCAACCCGGCCCTGTCCCGGCTCGGCCGGCTGTTCTTCAAGTGCCCGGCCGGCGACTTCCACTGCGGGCTGCGGGCGTTCCGCAAGGACGCCTTCGACCGGATGCGGCTCCAGACCACCGGGATGGAGTTCGCCAGCGAGATGGTCATCAAGAGCACGCTGCTCAAGCAGAAGTTCGCCGAGGTCCCGATCACCCTGCACAAGGACGGGCGGAGCCGGCCGCCCCACCTGCGGACCTGGCGGGACGGGTGGCGGCACCTGCGGTTCATGCTCCTGTTCAGCCCGCGGTGGCTGTTCCTGATCCCGGGGGTGATCCTCTTCGCCCTCGGGCTGGGGTCGGCCCTGGCCCTGCTGGGCGGGCCGCTGCGGGTCGGCGGGCTGGTGTTCGACCTGAACACCCTGGTGCTGGGGGCGGCGGCCGCCCTGATCGGCTACCAGCTCATCATCTTCGCCGTGTTCACCAAGATTTTCGCCATCACCGAGGGGCTGCACCCGCCCCGGACGCACCTGTACAAGAGAATATTTCGGGGGCTGACGCTGGAGTCCGGGGTGGTGGCCGGGGCGGCCCTGGTCTTGGCCGGGCTCGGGGTGGTCGGGGTGGCGGTCGGGCAGTGGTGGGACCACGACTTCGGCCAGCTCGACCCGCGGGTGACGATGCGGTGGACGATCGCCGCCCTCTTGCTCCTGACGATCGGCGCCCAGACCGTCTTCGCCAGCTTCTTCCTGGGCGTCCTGACCCTCCGCCGCAAGCGGCTGGCGGCCGAGTGACCGGCCGGCCCCGACGCCTCCCTGGGACCGCGGCCGTCCCGGCCGCTCCTCGACGGCCCGAGAAGAGCGGCCGGGACGGCCGCGGTCCCAGGGAGGCCACCCGGTTTCAAGTCGCCCCACCGCCGGCGAACACGCCCCTAACGTGCGGCAGCCTACGCCGGGCCGGGTCCGTCAACCTCCGATCCCGAAGTCCCGGATGGTGAACACGGCCCGGACGTCGTCAATGCCGTGACGGGCGAACAACTCCCGGGCCCCCTGGAGCCGGTCCACCAGCGCGAGCACGAGGACGACCGTGCTGCCGGCCGCCCGGACGGCCTCGACCGCCTTCAGCGACGACCCGCCCCTAGTGAACACGTCGTCGACCACGGCGACCCGGGAGCCCGGGGCCAGCCCGCCCTCGATCCGCTTCTGGGTGCCGTGGTCCTTGGCCTCCTCGCGGACCCAGAACCCCCCGACGGGTCGCCCGCGGCGGTGGGACGCGATGACCGCGGCGGTGGTCAGCGGGACGGCCCCGACCTGGAGTCCGCCGACGGCGTCGACCCCGGCTCCCTGGAGGTGGTCAAGGAGGACCTCGCCGATCAGGTACGCACCCTCGGGGTGAACGGCGGTCATTTTGCCGTCGATGAAGTGATCGCTGGTCCCACCGGACGCGAGGCGAAACGGTTGCCCCTCGGGGGCGCGGCGGAACGACCGCTCCTTGAGCAGTTCCAGCAGCCGGGCCTCGTTCGCGGTGAATGTCCGGTTCATGCCCCCATTCTGGGGGCCGGCCGGCGGCTGTCCAGCCGGCGGGGCGGGTGTGGTGAGTCGGCGGTCGTCCCGGGCGAGCGGGGGGCGTGAGCCCCTGTTCTGCCTACCCGAGCGGGGCGCTCACGCCCCCCGCTCGCCGGGGCGGGCTATTTCCCTTGCACCACCCCCGTCCGGATGCGACGATAACAATCCCACCGACCCTCCGGGGGCCGACGCCCCGGCACGCCTCGGGCCGACCCATGCTCCGCGTCCTCGGCAGCCGCAAGCGGCTCTGTGACGGCTCCACCCGCCGCGACTTCCTGGCCGCCGGCGGCCTCCTGCCGTTCGGGCTGACCCTGGCCGACACCCTCAAGGCGAACTCCCCGGGTTCACACCCGGGGCTCGCCGGGGACAAGCACTTCGGCAAGGCCAAGGCGTGCATCCTGCTGTTCCTGTACGGGTCGCCCAGCCAGATCGAGTTCGCCGACCAGAAGCCGAACGCCCCGGTCGAGGTCCGCGGGGAACTCGGGTCGATCAAGTCGACGCTCCCCGGCTGCGACGTGTGCGAGCTGCTGCCGCACACCAGCCGGGTGATGCACAACGTCACCGTGGTCCGGTCGATGACCCACCCGCACCCGATCCACGGCGTCGCCTACGCCACGTCGTCGGTGGTGGACATTGATGTCGGCATGGAGCTGCGGCCACACGACCCGGGGCACTGGCCGTTCATGGGCTCGGCGGTGGCGTACCTCGAACGCCGGAGCAACCCGGCCGCGGCCCGGAAGCCGGTGCCGGACAACGTCGCCCTGCCGTGGCCGTTCAGCAGCCGGCGGACCGGGGAGGTCAGCCGGGCCGGGCCGTATGCGGCGTTCTTGGGCGGCGCGTACCACCCCCACTACGCCACCTTCCAGGGGACGGCCAACCGCCACATCACCAAGACGCTGAACGAGGCCGTCCAGGAGTTCGCCGAGCCCTACGTCGGCACGTCGGCGGAGAGTTACTTCGCCCTCGGCGGCGAGCCCCCCGCGGACCTGACGGTCGACCGGCTCGACGCCCGGCGGTCGCTCCTTGAGCAGTTCGATTCGGCCCGCCGGGACCGCGACCGGGCCGAGGCCGACCCGTTCCGGGAGCAGGCGTATGCCCTGCTCGGCTCCGAGAAGCTGCGGCAGGCGCTGGACGTGCGGCGGGAGTCGCCGAAGGTCCGCGAGGGCTACGGCCACACGGTCTTCGGGCAGGGGTGTCTGGCGGCCCGGCGGTTGGTGGAGGCCGGGAGCCGGTTCGTGACGGTGTTCTGGGACGAGTTCGGGCTGGCCGGGTCCGGCTGGGACACCCACTGGGAGCACTACCCGCGGATGCGGAACGAGTTGATGCCGGGGTTCGACCGGGGCTTCGCCGGCCTCATCACGGACCTGGATCAGCGCGGGATGCTGGACGACGTGCTGGTGGTCGTGCTGAGCGAGCACGGACGGACGCCGCGGCTGAACAACGCCAAGGGGGCCGGCCGGGACCACTGGTCGCAGGCGTACACGACGGTGTTCGCCGGCGGCGGGGTGGCCCGGGGTCGGGTGGTCGGCAAGACGGACTCGATCGGCGGAACGGTGGTGGACCGGCCGGTGTCGCCGAAGGACGTGCCGGCGACCGTCTACCACCTGCTCGGCTACGCCCCGGACACGCCCTTGACCGACCGGACCGGCCGGCCGGTCCCGCTCGTACCCGCCGGGCAGGTGGTCCGGGACATCCTGGCGTAGAATGCCGGCGTCCGCGTCAGGTGGAGGATGACCATGTCCGTGCCGGCCGAACTCATCGAGCAGGTGGAGAAGTTGACCCCGGAAGAACGGCGGGAGCTGTTCGCCCGGTTCGGGGTGAACGGGACGCCGCCCCATGTCCCGCGGATCAACCGCACCCCGAACGTGTGCGGTGGGTCGGCCTGCCTCAACAACACCCGCATCGCGGTCTGGCTGCTGGAGGAGATGCGGCGGAACGGGGCGTCGGACGCCCACCTCCTCGACCTGTACCCGCAGTTCGGGCCGGCGGACTTGGCCGCGGCCTGGGAGTACGTCGCCGCCCACCGGGACGAAATCGACGAGGAGATCCGGCGGAACGAGGAGGCGATGGATGGCCCTCCTGTTGAGTGACGAGCAGTACCCGTTCCCGGTCGTGGAAGCGCTGCGGCGGCTCGGGCACGATGTCGTCACAGTCAAGGACCGGGGGCGGGACAACCAGGGGTTCCCGGACCCCGGCGTACTCGCCCTGGCGACGGCCGAGGGGCGGGCCGTCCTGACCGGGAACCGCCGGGACTTCATCCGCCTCCACCGCCAGACCCCGCAGCACGCCGGCATCATCGTCTGCACCGACGACCGGGACTACCCCGCCCTCGCCGCCCGCGTCGACGCGGCCGTCATGGCGGCCGGCGACCTCCGGGGCCGACTCATCCGCGTCAACCGCCCGCCGAGGTAGCCATGTCCGACCCGATTAGCCGCCGCACCTTCACCACCCTGTCGGCCGGGTTCGTGCTCGGATCGGCCGCCGACCTCCGGGCCGACGAGCCGAAGAAGGCTGAGCCACCCAAGCCCACCGCCGGGCCGGTCGAGGCCGCGTTCGAGCGGGACTACCCGGCCCCGGCGTTCAAGCCGGCCTGGAAGAACCCCCAGCTCAACCGCGTCCTCGTCCAGGACTTCGTCGTCTTCGCCCACTCCGACCTGGACATGACGAAGAAGCTGGCCGAGAAGTACCCGGCCGTCCTCAACGGGGCGATGGACTGGGGCAACGGCGACTGGGAGACCGGCCTTGGCGGGGCGTCCCACATGGGCCGGCACGACATCGTCGAGTTCCTCCTGGAGAAGGGGGCCCGGATCGACCTCTTCTGCGCCGCCATGATGGGCCAGCTCGACGCCGTGAAGTCGTTCCTCACCCTCCAACCGAAGCTGATCGACGCCAAGGGGCCGCACGGGTTCACCCTCCACTTCCACGCCCAACTCGCCCGCGACGGGGGCAAGGTGCTGGACTACCTCCAGTCCGTCAAGAAGGTCGAGCTGAAGCCGAACCCGTTCCTCAAGAAGCCGTAGGAGCAGCCGGGCGGAGTTCACCGCAGAGTCACAGAGGCCACCGAGCAAACCCGAGCCGGGGAGTTGTTCACAAACCCCCGCTCGGTGTATCCTCCTCTGTGCTCTCTGTGACTCTGTGGCGAATCCTCCTTTGCCAGGGCCTCCCATGCTCACCCGCCTGTTGCCCGCCGCCCTCGCGCTGGCCGCCCTGTCCCCGCCGGCCGCCGCCCAGCCTGCCAAGACGGACGCCCCGCCGGACGCCTTCACCCGCAAGGACGACGTGATCTACGGCCGCAAGCACGGGCTGGCCCTGACCCTGGACGTGTTCACCCCGAAGGACAAGGCCAACGGCCGGGGGGTGATCCTGTGCGTCAGCGGCGGGTGGTACTCGGCCAAGGACCTGCTGAGCAACCTGTACCTGCCCACCTTCGTCCGCCCGCTGACCGCCCGCGGGTACACCGTGTTCGCCGTCCTCCACGGCAGCCAGCCGCTCTTCACCATCCCGGAGGCGGCCGAGGACATCGACAACGCGGTCAAGTTCGTCAAGCAGCACGCCAAGGAGTACGGCGTCGACCCGGACAAGCTCGGGGTGGCCGGGATGTCGGCCGGCGGGCACCTGTCGCTCATGCAGGGGACGGCCGCCGGCGACGGGAAGGTGGCCGCGGTCGGCTGCTTCTTCCCCCCGACCGACTTCCTGAACTACGGCAAGGAGAAGGCCGACGGGGGCGGGACCGGCGAGCTGAAGGACTTCGCCGCCCCGTTCGCCTTCCGCAAGTACGACCCGAAGGCCCGGGCGTTCGCCCCGGTCGACGCCGAGGAGCGGGCCAAGATCATCAAGCGGATCTCCCCGGCCACCCGGGTGGGGAAGGAGTCGGCCCCGGCCCTGGTCATCCACGGCGACGCCGACAAGCTGGTGCCGATCCAGCAGGCGGAGCTGCTGGTCGACAAGTACAAGGAGGCCGGGGTGCCGTTCGAGCTGGTGGTGCGGAAGGACAAGGCCCACGGCTGGCCGGGGATGGACAAGGACGTCGGGCTGATCGCCGACTGGTTCGACAAGCACCTCGGGGTCGCGAAGTAACCCCACCCCGGGCCGGGGGACCCGAAGGAGCCGCCGATGCGCATTCTCCTCGCCGTTGCCGTTCTGGGGCTCGCCACGGGCCGGGCCCCGGCCGACGAGCCGGTCTTCGAGCCCGGGGCAACACTCAAGGTCGAGGCCGGCGAGGGGGCCGGCGGCGAGGGCCCGGCCTGGGACCCGGAGCTGGGGGTCCTCTCCAGCGGCAACGGCAACATCCACCGCCTCGGCCGGGACGGCAAGTCCACGGTTCACAAAAAGGGGGCCGGGACGAACGGCCTCCTCTTCCTCCGCGACGGCCGGCTGGTGGCGTGCGAGTCCGAGAAGCGCCGCGTCACCCGGACCGACCGCGACGGCAAGGTGACGGTCCTCTCCGACCGGTTCGACGGCAAGCGGTACAACACCCCGAACGACCTGACGGTCGATTCCAAAGGCCGCGTCTACTTCTCCGACCCGCGATACGGCAACCGGGACGGGATGGAGCAGGCCGACGCCGCCGGCAAGCCGGTCGAGGGCGTCTACCGGATCGACCCGGACGGGACCGTCGCCCGGGTGATCGGCCGGGAGGTCGAGCGGGCCAACGGGGTGCTGGTGTCGGCCGACGACCGGTTCCTGTTCGTCGCCGACAACGCCAACGACACCCCGGCCGGGGCCCGCAAGCTGTGGCGGTTCCCGCTCAAGGCCGACGGCACGGTGGACATGGCCGGGAAGAAGGTGCTGTACGACTGGGGCAAGGGCCGCGGCCCGGACGGGCTGAAGCAGGACGCGAAGGGCCGGCTGTACGTGGCCGCCGGGCTGAACAAGCCGAACCCCCCGGCCGAGCCGGACGCGGCGGTCAAGGCCGGCATCTACGTGATCGACCCCGAGAGCGGGAAGCTCTTGGCCTTCCAGGGCGTGCCGACGGACGAGGTGACGAACTGCGCGTTCGGCGGGGACGACCTCAAGACCTTGTACGTCACCGGCGGCGGCACCCTGTACAGCATCCGCACCACCACCTCGGGGCGGGTGGTGTGGCCCTTGAGGAAATGACGAATGACCCACCAATGACCCACCAATGACGAGGGAAGACCGGGTTCTTCTTCCTTCGTCATTGGTGGGTCATTCGTCATTCGTCATTCCTCAAGGTCGCCCGCCGGGCGGAATCTGCTATCCTGGCAGCCTGCCCCCGCCACGGGAGACCCGCCCGTGCCCGCCACGCCCGCCCCGGGCTTCACGCTGCTCTCGCTCGCCCTCCTGAGCTTCGCCGGCCCCGTTGCCCGGGCCGGCGAGGTGTGGTGGTCATTCCGGCCCGTCGCCCGGCCGACGGTCCCGGCCGCCGACGGAAAATGGGTCCGCAACCCGATCGACCGCTTCATCCTGGCCAAGCTCCGCGAGAAGGGGCTGGGCCCGTCGCCGGAAGCCGACAAGCGGGTCCTCGTCCGCCGGCTCTTCTTCGACCTCACCGGCCTGCCGCCGACGCCGGGGGAGGTGGCCGCGTTCGTCAAGGACGAGTCGCCCGACGCCTACGAGAAGCTGGTCGACCGCCTATTGGCGTCGTCGCATTACGGCGAGCGGCAGGCCCGGGCGTGGATGGACCTCGTCCACTTCGCCGAGACCCACGGCCACGACCAGGACCGCATCCGGCCGCACGCCTGGCGCTACCGCGACTACCTGATCGCGGCGTTCAACGCCGACACCCCCTACGGCCGGTTCGTCAAGGAGCAGCTCGCCGCCGACGTGGTCTACCCCGACCGCCCCGGGCTGACGCCGGCCCTCGGGTTCCTGGCCGCCGGGCCGTGGGACGAAAGCTCGCTCCGGGACATCCGGGACGACAGCACCGACCGGCAGGTCGGGTACTACCTCGACCGGGACGACATGGTGACGACGGTGATGGCCACCTTCCAGGGGCTGACCGTCCACTGCGCCCGCTGCCACGACCACAAGTTCGACCCGATCCCGCAGGCCGACTACTACCGCCTCCAAGCCGTGTTCGCCGGGGTCGGCCGGGGGGACGTGCCGTATGACCCGGACGCCGCGACGGCGAAGCGGCGGGCCGCCCTGACGGCCGGGTTGGCTGCGGTCGCCGACGCCGTCGACCCGTGGCGGGGGCTGGCCGCCCGGCGGACGTTGGTCGGGGCGATGCCGGCCCCGCAACTCGCTTACGCCGCCGGGCCGAACTTCCTGCCCGACGCCGGCCACAAGCCGGCGGCCCCGCGGCCGGTCCACCTGCTCAAGCGGGGCGACATCCGCAAGCCCAGTGACGAGGCCGAGCCGGGGCCGGTCGGCTGCCTGCCGGGGCTGCCGGCGCAGTTCGACCTGCCGACGGGCCACGCCGAGGGCCGGCGGCGGGCGGCCCTGGCCGACTGGATCGCGCACAAGGACAACCCGCTGACCTGGCGGGTGATCGTCAACCGCGTCTGGCAATCGCACTTCGGCCGGGGGCTGGTCGAGACGCCGAACGACTTCGGGAAGATGGGCCGGCTGCCGAGCCACCCGGAGCTGCTCGACTGGCTGGCCGCGGAATTACAGGACCCCTCCCCCCGGCCCCCTCCCCCGCAGGGAGAGGGGGAGAAAAACCTGAAGACACTTTCCTCCACGGGGGAGGGGGCCGGGGCTGCCTCGGTGCCCGGCTCGCTCAAGACGCTGCACCGGCTGATCGTCACCAGCGCGACGTACCGGCAGGCATCCGGCCACGACCCGAAGGCCGCCGAGGCCGATCCGGACAATCGCCTGCTGTGGCGGATGCCCCGGGCGCGGCTCGACGCCGAGCAGGTGCGGGACGCGGTCCTGCTGGTCAGCGGCCGGCTCGACCGGACCCCCGGCGGCCCGTCGGACCAGCAGTTCGGGATGAAGCCGGGCATCCACGTCACCCCCGAGGTGAACTACGGGGCGTTCGCCTGGGACCGGCCGAAGGGCCACCGCCGGAGCGTCTACCGGTTCGTCTTCCGGACCCTGCCCGACCCGCTGGTCGACTGCCTGGACGGGGCCGACCCGTCGCAGCTCACGGCCAAGCGGAACGAGTCGGTGACCGCCCCGCAGGCCCTCGCACTGCTGAACAACGAGTTCGTGCTGGTCCACGCGAAGGCGTTCGCCGCCCGGCTGGGGAAGGACGAGCCCGACCCCGGCCGGCGGGTCGCCGCCGCGTGCGAGCGGGTGTGGGGCCGGCCGCCGACGGATTCGGAGCGGGACGCGCTCGCTGCCTACGCCGCCAAGCACGGCCTGCCGAACCTCTGCCGGCTGCTGTTCAACTCGAACGAGTTCCTGTTCGCGGATTGATTTCGGACCGCGGGCCTCCGGCCCGCAGCGGGCCGGAGGCCCGCGGTCCGGACACGGCGGCCGGGACGGCCGCGGTCCGAGGAGCGAGCCGATGCACCGCCGCGACTTTCTCTGGCACACCGGCGGCGGGCTCGGCGGGGTCGCCCTGTCGTGGCTGCTCGGCGCGGACCGGCTGCTCG